>CAMYZK010000032.1 GCA_947303825.1 uncultured Prevotella sp.
GTAATAACTGTGAGTTATATAGTCATGTATAGCGATAAGCCTAGTGTGAATATCCTTACAGCCCTGCTGGTGGCCCACGGCATAAAGCATGCCGTGGTGTGTCCCGGCTCGCGCAATGCAGCGATAGTACACAACCTCAACGAGTGTGGCACCATCGGCTGCCATCCTGTCACCGACGAGCGCTCGGCGGGGTTCTTCGCCCTCGGCATAGCCCAGCATACCAACGAGGCGGTGGCAGTGTGCGTGACCAGCGGCACGGCCCTGCTCAACCTGGCACCCAGCGTGGATAGGACAGCTGGACGGACAGACGCTGCAGCAGCCAGGGGCACTGAGTGCATGGGTGATCAAGACGGTGACACTGCCCGAGGTGACCGACGAGCAGTCGGAGTGGTACTGCAACCGCTTGGTGAACGAGGCCCTGATAGAGGCGACATCGACTCTCCACCCATGCGTGCACATCAACGTGCCCCTGTCGGAACCGCTGTTCCGGTTTACTGTATCCTCCCTCCCCTGCCAGCGCGTGATACGACGCTACAATCCCCCGACAGACTATGACTGCCTGCCGCAGATGCTCATAGATGGACTGATGCAGGCAGAACGCCCGATGGTGGTCTTGGGGCAGCTCAGCGCGCGACGCTTCCACTACGAGGGCATGAGCGGTCTCTTCGGCCATGTCATAGTGCTGCACGAGGCTCTGTCGCCGCTCACCGGCACGAGTCCGCTGGAGACGGTCTTCGACCGGCTGGCAGAGCGGCTGCCCCAACATCCCGACTTCATACTCCACGTGGGCGACGGCCTGGTGAGCAAGCGCCTGAAGCACTTCCTGCGGCAGGCCCCCTGTGCATGCACCTGGAGGGTGAGCCTGAAGGGAGAGGTGGAGGACACCTTCCAGAACCTTCAAGGCCTCATAGTGGGCGATGCCGAGCAGGTGCTCTGTGCGCTGGCCACCAAATATTCGGAAGCCCACAAGGTGAAAGCCAACCATGCGCATGCGGCCTACCGTCGCGCATGGCTTCAGCTGTTCAGAGACGCAGATGCCGTCGCTACGCCCGGCTCTGACACTTCGCTCGCCGAAGGAGGTCTGCCCATGGCAGAGGCTGCCGTAGCCACACTGGAAAGGCAGCTCGACATGGTGTCTCTGCCCTGTGACGTGCACTATGCCAACTCCACAGCAATACGCCTGGCCAACGTCTATGCCCGCAAGCACTCCGTGTGGTGCAACCGTGGCACCAACGGCATAGAGGGCTCGCTGAGCACAGCTGCCGGCTTCGCCGCCGTCTCGACCCACCTCACCGTATGCGTGATAGGCGACCTCAGCTTCTTCTACGACCAGAACGCCCTATGGAACGGCTGTATAGGCGGTAACCTGCGCATACTGCTGCTGAACAACGGCCACGGGGCTATCTTCGACCACCTGCCAGGACTAAGCAGAAGCCCTGTTGCCAGCACCTTTGTCGCAGGGCGACACCACACCACAGCTGCCGGCATCTGCCACCAAAACGGGGTGGAATACCGGGCCATGGCGTCGGTAAGCGACATGCAGCCAGACATGGAATGGCTGCTTGAACCGGGCGGAGAAAGGCCCAGGCTGCTAGAGGTTTTTGAGTTAAGAGTGAAGAGTTCTTTGCGGAGCAAAGCGGCGAAGCCGAGCGAAGAGTTGAGAGTTGAGAGTTAAGAGTTGAAAGTTAAGAGTTAAAAGTGAAGCCCCGAAGGGGCGAAAGACCACAGGCTATTCTACTTTCTCTTTCCACTTTCCTCTTTCCTCTAATGTTCAATGTTCAACGTACAATAGTCTATGAGAGAGCTAAAGGTAAAAATATACAGTAGCGGCGACAGCCTTCCCAAAGGGCTGTCGGACTGCAACTATTTCCATAGCCCTCGGCTGTTTGCGCTGTATGAGCAGACCCCTCGCCACAAACCCTATATGGTGACACTGCAAGACGATGACGGGCAAGTGGTGGCACAGATGCTTGCCCTGGTGAGATACAGGTCGTCGTGGCTGCCGCCTTACTACTACAAGCATTGCCGCATCATGGGCGAAGGGGTGTACGGCACCGATGACTCGCCTGCGCTCTTCGACACCATGCTCAAGTCGCTTATAGCTCTTCTTGGCAGAAGGGTGCTCTATGTAGAGGTGAGCCACCTGAGCAACAAGATGTTTGGCTACAGACAACTGCGGCAGCGGGAGTTCTTCCCGGTGAGGTGGATGAGCATACACAACTCTCTGCACTCGCGCACGCCCGAGGAACGCATCAGCGCACAGCTACAGAGGCGCATAGACGCTGCCTACGAGCGGGGCGTGGTGACCAACGAGGTGAGGAGCGAGGCTGACTTCAAGGAGTTTATGCGCCTGCTGCGACATCACAACTGGTTCAAGCCCAAACGATATATTCCGGCAGACGAGTTCTTCAAGCATTTCTGGCAGAAGGAAGAGAAAACCGAGGATGACAGCACCGAGGGACGCCTGTTCCTGACACGCTTCCGCAACCGTATCATAGGGTGCTCGGCGGTGGCCTACTCGGGCAGGCAGGCCTACCTGTGGTATGCCGCCTACAGACGTAAGTCGTATGTATGGGTACACCCACGGGAGCTCACCATCTGGCATGCCATCAAAGACTCGCACAGACGCGGCTTTGAACACATCTTCTTCATGGACGTGGGACTGCCCTTCCGCAGAAACAAATTCCGGGAGTTCATACTGCGCTTCGGAGGTAAGCCCGTCAGCACCTACCGCTGGTTCCGCTTCTCCATAAAGTGGCTCAACGCTCTCCTTACCTGGATATACAGGAAGTAGAAATAATATTTCGGCTGTTCCTGCGTTATAGTTAAGATGGAAAAACTATTTAAGCGATGCTCCCTTGCTGTCGTGCTGCTTGTTGCGGTGCTGACAGCCAGGGGTCAGACGTTCACACTGAAAGGACTGGTGACCGACGAGGAAGGCAAGCCCCTTGCACTGGCAACGGTGGCCTGCCCGGCACAGGGAAAGGTGGCGATGACCAGCCTCAAAGGGGAATACCACATGCAGCTGCACACTGCCGACTCGGTGGTGATAAGATACTCGATGGTGGGCTACAAGCCACGCACACGCACACTTAACAAGCCCCAAGGCACACAGACCCTGCGCATACTGATGCGCCCGCTGGACGAGCTTAGCGGCGTGGTGATAACAGAGAAGCGACGGCAGACAGACCAGATGGAACATCTGGACATCACCAAGCTGCACGGCACCGCCATATCGGTGACGGGCAATGCCGTGGAGGAACTGATACAGCAGCAGGCCGGCGTGTCTACGCACAACGAGCTGTCGAGCCAGTACAACGTGAGGGGAGGCTCGTTTGACGAGAACTCTGTATATATAAATAATGTGGAGGTCTACCGCCCGCTGCTCATACGCTCGGGTCAGCAGGAGGGCCTGTCGGTAATCAATGCCGACATGGTGGAGAAGGTGGGGTTCAGCAGCGGAGGCTTCTCTGCCCGATACGGCGACAAGATGTCGAGCGCACTAGACATCACCTACCGTCGTCCGAAAAAGTTTGAGGCATCGGCAACGGGCAGCCTGTTGGGAGCATCGGCCTTCGTGGGCATGAGTACCTCCCCCGACAAGAAGACGGGAAGGAGCGTGTTTTCCATGAGTCACGGCATACGCTATAAGACAAACCGCTACCTGCTAGGATCGCTGGAGACAACGGGCGAATACCGCCCCAACCAGTTGGACTACCAGACCTTTATAACCTACGAGCCAAACAGTCGGTGGACACTGGAGATGCTGGGCAACATATCGGAGAACCACTACAACTTCCGCCCCAAGGACCGGGAGACCAGCTTCGGTACGATGGAAGACGTGAAGTCGTTCAGAGTGTATTTCGACGGTCAGGAGAAAGACATTTTCAGAACGCTCTTCGGCACTGCCTCCCTGACACGCCACATCAGCGACTCCACACACGTAAAGCTGCTGTGGAGCGCCTTCCACACCAAGGAACAGGAACGCTATGACATACAGGGACAATACTGGCTTGACGACACAGGCAGTGCCGAACAGCTGGGAGTAGGCACATACGCCGAGCATGCTCGCAACTACCTAACTGCCAACGTACAGAGCCTGAAGCTGATGGTGAACCGCCAGTGGAGACAGCACGACGTTGAGGCCGGACTGACCTATAAGTGGGAGCACATAAAAGAACAAAGCAGGGAGTACGAGATGCGCGACTCAAGCGGATACTCAGTGCCACACACCACCAACCGGCTCGACCTGATATACACCCTCTCGTCGCAGCAGGACATGAGGTCGCAGAGGGTGGAGGGATATGTTCAGGATGTCCATAGATGGCATACCGACTACGACTATGACGATGAAGAGGAGCCCAGCCACACCTTCTACACACTGACATACGGAATCCGTTTTGCCCACTGGAACTTCAACCGCGAGACGCTGCTGTCGCCCCGCGCATCACTGGCCATTGTACCGGCATCAAATCCTGACGTCACCTACCGCATGGCAACAGGACTATACTACCAGGCCCCCTTCTACAAGGAGCTGCGCGACACTGCCCTCACCGCCTCGGGCACTACCGTCGTAACACTGAACCGCAACATAAAGAGCCAGCGGTCGTGGCAGTTCCTGGCTGCCGTGGACTACCGCTTCAAGATGAAAGAACGCAACTACAAGTTCACGGCAGAGGCATACTATAAGCTGCTCTCAAACATCATACCCTACAACGTGCAGAATGTCAAGGTGACATACTACGGTGAGAACCTCACATCGGGCTATGCGCTGGGTCTGGACATGAAGATCTACGGAGAGTTTGTTCCTGGCACCGACTCGTGGGTGTCGTTCTCGCTGATGCGCACGCAGCAGAAATATCAGGGGCAGTGGGTGCCTATGCCCACCGACCAGCGATATGCCGTCAACCTGCACTTCACTGACTACTTCCCCGGTACCGACCGTTGGAAGATGACGCTCAGGCTGGCATACGCCGACGGTCTTCCCTTTGGCGCACCCCACCGGGGACTGGAGGCGCAGAGCTTCCGAGCACCGGCATATAAGCGTGCCGACATAGGCATGAGCTGGCTGGCCCTGGGCAGCAACAACGACGGAGTGACCCGCAGCAAGACTGGGGTGAAAAGAGTGTGGCTGGGTATAGACTGCCTCAACCTCTTCGGCATTAGCAACGTCAACTCCTACTACTGGGTAACAGACGTTACCAACAGGCAATGGGCAGTACCAAACTATCTTACTGGCAGACAGATTAACGGAAAAGTGGTGGTGGAACTGTGAAATGAAGCCATAATCATAATTCCATGCTAAAAAATCAAATTGTTTAGGTCTATAACGTTTAATAGGTATATCTTTGCACCATAATCTCAAAGAACACCTAACAATAATCATGAAAAGTATACTGGAAGGCCGTCAGGCGCTGAAGGCAGAGATAGAAAAGACCGCCGAGGTAGCAGGCTACCTGTGGCAGAACGGATGGGCCGAGCGCAACGGTGGCAACATCACTGTAAACATTACTGATTATGCTGACGAGGAGATGCGCACCATGCCCGCCATCAGCGAAGTAAAGCAGATAGGCATCACCCTACCCGCACTGAAAGGCTGCTACTTCTACTGCAAGGGCACCGGCAAACGCATGCGCGACCTGGCACGATGGCCCATGCAGAACGGCAGCATCATACGCATTCTCGACGACTGTGCCTCATACGTCATCATTGCCGACGAGCCTGTCATGCCTACTAGCGAGCTGCCCAGCCACCTGGCCGTTCACGCACGACAGATAGAGACCGGCAGCGGATACAAGGCTACCGTGCACACACACCCTATTGAGCTGGTGGCCATGAGCCACAACAGGGAGTTCCTGGGCAAGGACGTGCTGACACGCATTCTCTGGTCTATGATTCCCGAGACAAAGGCTTTCTGCCCGCTGGGCCTTGGCATCGTACCCTACACACTGCCTGGCTCTAACGAGCTGGCCGAGGGCACGCTGAAAGAGCTGGAGGAGTACGACGTGGTGATGTGGGAGAAGCACGGCGTCTTTGCCAAGGGAAAGGACGTGATGGATGCCTTCGACCAGATAGACGTGCTGTCGAAGAGTGCCAAGATATACATTAATGCCCGCTGCATGGGATTTGAGCCCGAAGGCATGAGCGACGAGCAGATGCAGGAGATGACAAGGGCATTCAACCTGCCCAGGTGACGAGCCGATGCAGGCGATGACAAGGGCATTCAACCAGCCCAGGCGACAGCCCCAAGACAAGCAACACGATTGAAATGAACATATAAGAGTGAGGAATCAACTGCATTACTTATTAACGAGAGAAGAAAAAAACAACTACTGACTATCATATATACTTAGAAAGGACCTCACTACAATAAAACATTCCCGTCACTGAGAAGTGCCAGGATTTTTTTGTCAAAGAAAAAGAGTTCGGCACAGAAATTGCTGGAGACTATATAAAAAAGAAAGGAGAAAAAGAAATGGCATTCATTGACTACTACAAGATTCTGGGTGTGCCACGCGACATTGCCCAGAGCGAGGTGAAGAAAGCTTACCTGAAGCGAGCAAAGCAGTTTCACCCCGACCTGCACCCCGAAGACCCCAAAGCAAAGGCCAAGTTCCAGGCACTGAACGAGGCATACGACGTGATAGGCGACGCAGAAAAGCGCAAGAAGTATGACCAGTATGGCGAGTAGTGGCGCGAGGCCGAGCAATGGCAGCAGGGCGGCGGTGGTTTTGGAAGAGGCGGAGGAGGCTCGCCCTTCGAGGGCTTCGACTTCTCTAGCTTCAAGGGCGGCGGAGGATTCAGCTCGTTCTTTGAAGACCTCTTCGGCCATAAGGCTGGCGGCGGATTCAGGCGAAAGGCGGCGGCACCCAGCGAGACACAGGCACAGATGGACATTGATCTCTACACCGCCCTGCTGGGAGGTGAGGTGATGGTTGCTCTTGGCAACGGAGAGAAGCTACGCCTGAAAGTGAAGGCCGGCACCCAGCCAGGAACAAGAGTCAGGCTACGTGGAAAAGGGCAGAACGGCACCGACCTCATACTGACCTATAACGTAAAACTGCCTGCACAGCTCTCTGAACGTCAGAAAGAGCTGCTCAGGCAGATGCAGCTGGCGGGCTAGCCACTCTCCCCCCCCTGCTTATAAGGCTTCAGCCAGAAACTGCTCGGCGCGGTGCAAGTCTTCGGGGGTGTCTATCCCAACGGTCTCTACATCGGTAAGCCCCACCTTAATGCGGAAACCGTGCTGCAACCATCGCAGCTGCTCCAGACTCTCTGCTATCTCCAGCGGACTCTGGGGCAGCTGTGTTATCTGTGACAGAACGTCGCGACGATAGGCATAGAGCCCAAGATGCTTCAGGAAGGTGAAGTGTTCCAGCCACAGACTCTGCTCCTGTCCCCGCACGTAGGGAATAACGCTCCGGCTGAAGTACAAGGCGAAGCCGTTGACATCGGTAACTATCTTTGGAGAGTTAGGGTTGCCGACGGCTTCCATCGAGCCAAACGGCTTGCCAATGGTTCCTATCTGTGTGGAAGGGTCGTCGGTAAAGAGATGCATGAGCGTCTCGATCTGCGAGGGCTGCACAAAGGGTTCGTCGCCCTGAACGTTGATGATGACATCGGCATCGGTGCCAATAGATAGTGCTGCCTCCTCTATGCGGTCGGTGCCGCTGCGGTGATCGCTGCGTGTCATTACGGCCTGTCCACCAAAGTTCTTTACTGCCGCAAGAATGCGGTCGTCGTCGGTAGCCACCCATACATTACTGCATGAGGTGCCCGAACCGGCAGCAGGGGGAAGCACCCCAGCCACCTGTTCGTAGACGCGCTGAATGACGGTCTTCCCTCCAAGCATGGCCAGTGGCTTGCCCGGAAAGCGGGTAGAGGCGTAGCGAGCCGGAATAATTGCTATAAATTTCATAATCGAAGTTTTCGTTTTACCACTGATTAAACATGGTGTCTGGTCATTACGCAGACTTTCTTTAGGTATGTTCTATAAATTGCAAAAGCACTGCGTAGCAGCTCCCCGCCCCTGTAGGGGAGGGGAATGGCTGCGCATGAGTTTTCTAATAAATACAAATCACCTTTAGTCTTCTAAAGAGAAGCTCCCCGACGGCTATAACAGAGCCGCCGGGGAGCTTGATATAACTTAATTTTCCTATTATTACTTCTGGAAGAACTTATGTCCGTTCTTGATGACCAGGCCACGGTAGTTGCCATCAACCACCTGACCAGCCATGTTGAAGACGGGAGCACCCTCGGTGCTAAGCACCTTAACAGTCTGGATGCCATCTTCCTGCTGACTGCCGTTACCAGTGCTGATCATCACAGCACCGACATACTCGAACATGTTGGCATTGGTCTGGTCAATACCAGAAACCATGTTGTCGATCTTCTCGCCATTTACGTCACCAATAACACGGACGTAGACCACATCCTGGTTCTCGGCAGCTGCTGGCAGAGTGCCCTTCAGCTCACTCCATCCCCACAGCTTGCCAGCACCGATAGAGTATTCTGCATCGCGGCTCTCCAAGTCTACCTTTGCGAAGTTGGTCCAGGTCTGTCCGTCGAGAGAGTAGTCGGCCAGCTGAGTCTTGTAGCCGAAGTTGTCGGTACCGCAGAAGGCAGAGAACTCAACGTTTGTCAGGTCTTTTGTAGAGAAAGTAAACACGATGTAGTCGGGCTTGCCTGCAGCCTGAGCAGCTGCACTGGTCTTGCGCGAAAGCACGCAAATCTGCTGTGAGGGGTTGTCCTCGCCAAACTTGCCAGAGCGCCAGTTGAAACGGTTCTCGGTGCCGTCGGCAGCCTGATAAGCCTCGCCAACACCTGTCACATTACCCTCCTCGTCGGTAAGGCTGGGCACATAGTACATAGTGGCCACGGCCTGGTGGCCATCTGCAAAGACATCGGCTCCATAGCTGGTGAGCTTGTTCTGTCCGGCAGCGGGAGTAACAGAGAAGTCAAACCATGAGATAACACCTTCGATAGCCGACTCATAAGTAGCAACGAGGTTCAGGTCTTCGGTAAGCTCAATCTGGCGCACTGTCTCCATAGAGCCGTCGCTCCAGCCCTTGAACGTGTTGAGGGTGCGCAGAGCGTTGTTGTGGTCAATGAGTGTGATGGTAATCTTGTCGCCGGTGAAGTACTTCTCCTTGACAGGGTCGATGGTGATGCTCACTGTGCTCGAACCCAGAATGCCTACGTTGACGGCAACGGGAGCAATAACCTTGTCGGTGTAGTTGTTGATGTCGCCAAGGGGAGCACCGTTCTTGCCTGCAGAGTGAACGGCATGCTTGTCGTTAATCTGGAACTTGTCGTTCTGGGCGTCAACGAAATCGGTCCATGCAAAGCCGACATCCTCCATGGTGAGGAAGGTGAACTCGGTCTCTTCCTCCTCGGTGTCACCGATGGGGATAATGTCGCCAGCTTCGATGGCATCGGCCAGGTTCTGGTACTTGAAGCCCAGAAGCATGTTGTTCTCCAGCTGCACCAGGCCACCGTCGAGGTTGGTAAGCACCACGCCCTTGACAATACGGTTGTCGATGGAGTCTTGTGTCAGCACACCATTGGTAGCACCCTCTTCGCCAAGCAATGCCATATCTCCGTGGACATCCTTAGTGTCGCCCCAGCGTCCGTTCATATCGTCGGCCCATGTGGGCTGCAGAAGGATATTATTCTTGATGTGGAACTCTGAGTCACTGCTCACACCACCGGCATAACCCAGCAGTGAGCTCTTGCTCCATGCGCAGACGGTATTGTTCTCAAAGGTCACCTTTATTGCCTGACGGCCTGCATTCTCGCTCACGTTGCCAAAGCTTACCAAACCATTAAGATAGGTGAGGTCGTAGAACGTGTTGTTGCGGAAGATCATCTCGTTTACAGGCTGTGCCATGTAGATAGCCGGCATAGCGTTGCTCTGACGGAAGCCATTGTGCACCTGGCAGTTCTCCATGCGGAACACCTTAAGTGTGCCAGCACCAGAAAAGTCCTCGCCTGCGCCGTTAACCTCGCCACGATAGAGTGAGCGGCAGAGCTCGGTAAGCTCACAGTTTACAAACTCCAGCGTGTCAACGTAGTGTTTCTTGGCATCCTTGAAGTTCATCAGGTGCTTGGAGTTGCCCCACACACCCTGTGTCTGACGCAGCTTCAGGTTCTCATAGTGCAGTGAGAAGTGGTCGGCCTCGGTGTTGTCGGCAGGAATCTGCATCTCCATGCTGAGTGTTGCCTTGTCGCCGGTCTCCTCGTCGTTAATACCAATGAAGTGGATGTTACGCAAGGTGTTGGCCATGATGTTTCCATCACCACTCTTCAGTGTGCCTACATCTACATAACCCTTGATGTAAACGTATGCAGCATCGCCGGCGGGCAGGCTGGCAATCTGCGTGAGGGCATCGGTAAACTCTGCCTTCTTCGTCACGTCGTAACGGTGACTTGTCTGTGCACTTACGCCGCATGCAAAAGTGGCAGCGCAAAGTAGAGTAAAGAATTTCTTCATTTTGACAGTTTAAATTAGTTAATAAGTTTGATTTATAAAAAAGTGCGTATAATGGGTGCAAAGGTAAGCAAAACTAATGAAACATCAGCATTTTTTTAATTATTTAACTAGCACGCTGCAGCTCGTAATGGTGAGAGATGGTCTCACCTCTCGTATTTGAAGCTCGACCCGCCAACGAACTCACGCATGATGCTGGTGGGCGGTATCTCCTGGTCGCTAACAGGGAGGAAGAAATGTATGAACTTGAGCAGGCGGTGGGCCTCACTGTATTCAGGACAGTTCTTGGGGATTGACGAGAGGATGATCTCGGCATGGGTGCGCAGCACAGCAAACTCTATGTTCAGGGCCGAGTTGAACATCACGTCGGCTGTCTCCTGGAAGGGGAAGATCCACTGGTCTTCTGCCGCACACACATTCTTCCACTGGCTTATTGTCTGCCGGGCGGTGTAGGCACCCTTGTTGTAGTCGCGAATGATGCGGCGCAGCAGTCGGTTGTCGCGGGTAGGAATCCAGTTGTGGTCGTCGAGCGAGATGCTGGTCAGGGCCGAGATGTAGATTTTATATTTCGTATCGTCGGGAATCTTCTTCGTGAGCAATGGATTGAGGGCATGTATTCCCTCGATAATGAGCACCGAGTCCTTCTGAAGGCGCAGGCGTTTCCCGTTCCACTCGCGCTGTCCGGTAACGAAGTTATACTCAGGCACCTCGACCGCCTCTCCCTTCATAAGACGCAGCAGATGGTCTTCCAGCAGCGAATACTCCACCGTCTCAATATTGTCAAAGTCGTAGTCGCCGTTAGGCAGCTTCGGGGTGTCCACGCGGTTCACGAAGTAGTCGTCGGTAGAAAACGACATCGGCCTCAGGCCGCAGGCCAGCAGCTGCACGCTGAGTCGCTTGCAGAAGGTGGTCTTGCCCGAGCTGCTCGGTCCGGTGATGAGCACCAGCCTCAGCTGTGGTGTCCTGTGTGCTATCTCCTCGGCAATCTGTACAATCTTCTTTTCCTGCAAGGCTTCGCTCACTTGTATCAGTTCTGACGCGTAGCCACGCATGATGGCCTTGTTCACGTCGCCGGCGTTAGACAGTCGCATGATGATGTCCCACCGTGTCTTCTCGGCAAACATCTCGAAGGTCTTGGGCTGCTCCACCTTCTCGGCCAGCCGGTCGGGATGGTTCCAGTCGGGCACCCGCAATAGCAGTCCCTCTTCGTATCGCTCCAGTCCCCACACCTGAAGGTAGCCTGACGACGGTACCAAGGGCCCGTAGTAATAGTCAACGGTGTCGCCCAGCGTATAGTAGTCGGAGTATATCTGTCCGCTTGTCTCCAACAGCTTCACCTTGTCCTGGAATCCCCTTTCAGAGAACACCCGGATGGCCTCCTCGGTGGTAGACTCAGTGCGGCGGAAGGGCATGTCAAGGTCGATAATCTGCTGCATGCGCTCACGTATCTGTGAAACGTCATCATCGGTCAAGGCTGCATTTTCCAGATTGCCTGACGGCCCCCTCTTCTTAAAGTTGCAATAATACCCCCTGCACAAAGAGTGCTCTATGAAGAGCTTAGAACCAGGGAAGACATCCTGAGTGGCCTTGTAGAGCACGAAGCTGAGCGAGCGTACATAGACACGGTGGCCGCTGCCCTCACTGGCATCCAGGAACTCCACGTCACGGTTCTGGAAGAGTCTGAACTTCAGTCCCTGCGAGGTGTTATTAACCTTGGCAGAGACCACAGGATAGGGAAGGTTAATGTCGGAGGCAAACTCCTGATAGACATCCAGCAAAGAGCTTCCCTCGGGAAAGCTCTTTGTCACGTTGTTGTTCTTGCAGCGTATGTGTAGCATAGTTTCGGGACTTTTGTCATTGCACTTATAGGTGCAAAGGTAGCAATAAAAATGGATAGGACAAAAGAAAAAGAGTGTTTTTTCTTGATTATTTGCGCCATTCACATTTTATTATTATCTTTGTGGCGCTTTAGCCGAGTTTTTCAACAGAGTTAATTATCAGCAAACAATGAGCAAGACAAGAGAATGGAAAGAGATTAGGAAGTTCAAGGAGATTCTCCTTGACGAGTTCAACGGTATAGCGCGCATCACCATCAACCGCCCTCGCTACCGCAATGCTTTTACCCCCTGCACCACTCACGAGTTGTCGGAGGCTTTCGCCCTCTGCCGCGAGCTGCAGCGCATCCGTGTGGTGCTGCTTACCGGTGCCATGAGCGAGGTGCCGGAAGGCAAGCAGCCAGAGGACGTGAAACACGCCTTCTGCTCGGGTGGCGACATGCACGTGAAGGGTCGCGGAGGATATGTTGACGAGGAGGGAATACCGCGTCTCAGCGTGCTCGACGTACAGATGCAGATACGCCGTCTGCCCAAACCCGTCATAGCCATGGTAAACGGCTATGCCATAGGTGGCGGACACGTGCTACACCTGGTGTGCGACCTTACAATAGCCTCGGAAAATGCCATCTTCGGACAGACGGGACCAAAGGTGGGGAGCTTTGACGCCGGCTTCGGCTCGTCGTACCTGGCTCGCATCGTTGGGCAGAAGAAGGCACGCGAGATATGGTTTCTATGCCGTCAGTACTCAGCCCAGGAAGCCCTCGACATGGGACTTGTCAACAAGGTGGTGCCGCTCTCACAGCTGGAAGACGAATGTGTGGCCTGGGCCGAGGAGATGATGGAACGCTCACCCCTGGCCCTGCGCATGATAAAGGCTGGGCTCAACGCCGAACTAGACGGACAGGCAGGCATTCAGCAACTGGCTGGCGATGCCACCATGCTCTACTACTTCCTGGACGAGGCACAGGAGGGCGGACATGCCTTCCTGGAGAAACGCAAACCAGACTTTGGCAAATATCCACAGATTCCATAGGCATGGCATTGAAACCCTTTAGGTTGCTGCTCTCCATTATCGGTGAGCAGTTTTTTTGTTAATAACAGGCAAAAGAAGGGAGATGAAACAAT
>CAMYZK010000033.1 GCA_947303825.1 uncultured Prevotella sp.
GGAAATAAAAAGAAAAACGAGTTTTCCTTTTGTATTTCACTCGACTTTTCGTATCTTTGCACCATTAATATGACGCAAAGAATAAAGATCATAGACGAACAACTGAAATGATGATAAGAAAAGCAAACAATAAGGATATTAAGCGTATTATTGAGCTGTTGCATCAGGTGAACATGGTGCATCATGTGCTGCGTCCTGACCTGTTCAAGCCCCACACTACAAAATATAGCGCGCAGGAACTTGAATCATTACTCAAAGATGAGAGCAAGCCCATTTTTGTCTACGACGACGGGACGGTGTTAGGATACGCTTTCTGTCAGGTATCCGAGATAAAGGGCCACCATCTGTTAGAAGACATTAAGACGCTGTATATCGATGATATATGTGTAGACGAAAATGCTCGCGGCAAACATGTCGGTAAGGCACTATATGAATATGTACGTGAATATGCAAGGTCCATAGACTGCAACAACATAACCCTGAACGTATGGGAGGGCAACGATCCCGCATGGCATTTCTATAAGGATATGGGAATGCAAGTGCAGAAAACCACGATGGAGATTATATTGAAAACGAACTAAAGGTATATGACTAAGAAAAAACTATTAGTAGGAACAGCAGCGTTAGTCCTAATTATCCTTGCGGGCTGTCAAACGAATAGTATATCAGAGACCCAGAGGTTTGAGGCGAGCATAAGGAAGGAGTTACCTTTCCACATTGATTCCCTGCGTTGGTTTGACGGCGTAGATATGGCCACGTATCAGTTTGCCAATCAAGATTATGTTACGACACTACCTGACGCAGAGATTGGCATGAACGGAGATGTATCTGTCTACAGGACTTTTGACTATCAGAAAGCATCGCGACAAGCGGAAGATATAATATGGCGCAATGTCGTCGTCTCAAAAAAGAACCAGCGCATCATCTGTATAGACCGCTATCTGAGAGACGGACGGACTAAGGGGTATGTCTATGTTCTTCAAAGTGAATCCAAGAAGTACCCAAGCCTCGGTACATATCATTGGGATGTGAGCGACCCACATAACATCGAGTCTGCAGGTGCGGCTCTTGACCATCTGAGAAAGCTCACAATAAGCAGGATAAAGGGGAATGGCAATTATACTGCTCCTGCTTCGCAAGATGACTATTGGACTTTGATGTTCCATGCAGACTCGCTCTTTGCCAACGGCCTGTATGCAGAGGCAAAGCAGATATATGACCTGGCTTTCGCTGAAGACCGCTACATCCTGCCAAGTCAGTTGTCAATGTTAGCCAAGAAAATGATGGCTATACATAATGACGAGACAGCCCAGGCTTATCTTAATCACCGTGTGCGGATGGAAAAAGACTTCTATGAAGAGCCGTCAGCCTGCCCCTACCCTGAACTGAGAGACACGTTCGAACTGCGTAAACAGACGTGGAACTACAATCTGCCGCTGAAAGAGAAACTGGAATGGATTTTCGAGCGTGACCAGTATGACCGTATGCTTTGGAGACTAACGGCAAACAGTCATCCTGAGCAGACACGTCAAAATGATATGCTGCGAGCCCGTGCATGGGATACTGATAGCACAAACCTCGTCATGGTGAACGAGATTTTGGCGGACGGTGGATTCCCACGAAAGTCACAGGTTGGAGAGTTCGCTTTGTTGGCCGTATGGTCCGTATTTCAGCATAACCCTCTGGAGCAACAGAAGGAGTTCCTGACACAATTGGAAGAAGCAGTCAGCAATGGCGACATTGCCCCTATGTATCTGGCCATGCTGAAAGACCGCATTGATGTCCGTGAGGGGCGTCCGCAAAAATACGGCACACAGTCGGGATCAGACGGTCTCTGTCCGCTGCTGGATGCTTCGCGTGTCAATGAATGGCGAAAAGAGGTCGGGCTTCCACCAATCGAGATAAAATAACGAAAAGGGGTAGGTGCCTGTCTCCATGACTCTATCCTTCACCATAACACACTGTATATCAATGTAATATATAGCACGTGAAGGATAAATACACTTTTCAAATTTGCATTCCTTATCACCTCTTTGAACTAATTCTCCACCTTTTTGGCATTATATTACCCCTGGAGATGAAAGAAAAGGCGTACCTTTGCACCCAACAAACTACTCAACAAAATATATACAAAAAATTAACCAAAACGATGCAAGAGAGGCACTCACGCAGTTTAGCCCTCTTGAGTAAACAGTGATAATAGTTTAAATGTATTTAGTTAATAAAAAAAGAGAATAATCGTTTGTTAAATTTTTGTTAGTAAAAAGAGAGAGGCGGGGGTGCGCGAAGCATACCTGCCCTTTTTAACCTTCTAACTTTCTAACCTCTGTCGGTGTGAGATTGGTAGAGGCCTTGAAGCACTTGCTGAAATACTTCGGGTCGGAGAAGCCGCACTCGTGGGCTATCTCGGTGATGGGCTTCGTGGTGGTGCGCAGCATCTGTGAAGCCTTGCGTATGCGTGCCTCACGCAGGAACTCCATGGGCGAGGCACCCACCAGGTGCTTCACCTTGCGGTGTAGCCCGGAGCGGCTCACGGCTGCTGCCGAGGCCATATCATCGATGGTGACGTCGGAGTCGGCAAGGTGGGACTCTATGAAGGTCATCACGCGGCGCATCATCTCCTCGTCTTCGGGCGAGGGGTGTGGCGGCGACACAGTGTCCGGCCTGGCAGCCACGCCGTCGGAAGGAAGAGGGGCGGTGGAGGCTTCTTCGACGAGACCTCCGCGAAGCACCTGAGCACCTCCGGAGTGCAAGAGAGCGTCAGAGGCAGGCGCATCGGCGGGGATGGCGGCGGCAGAAGTAGCTTCCTCCTGCTGTCTGCCCTGCGAGAGTAGTGCAAGGTAGGCCTCCATGGTGTCGCGCTGCTGCCGCTTGATGCGACCTATATATAATAATGTAAGGACAACGATGCCCACCACGGCTGCCACGACAAGGAGCATGAGCACCACGGCCCAAGGCGTCTCCCAGAAGGTGGGCGTGACGATAATGGTGAGGGTACGCTCGTTGTTGCACCACGAGCCGTCGCTGTTGGTAGAGCGTATGGCCATGCGGTACGTGCCGGGCCGCATCTGTGTGAAGGTGACGCTGTGGCTATGGCCTATGTACTGCCAGGGGTGGTCGTCGGCCATGCGGTAGGCGTAGGCCACGAGCTCGGTGTTCTCATAGTCGAGGGCAGAGAACCATACGGTGAGGTCGCGCTCGCCGGGCGCGAGGACGATGGTGTCGTTCTGGCCCAGTGAGGGGTCTATGGGGCTGCTCTGCTTCGACGCTCCGGTGATGACGAGCGGCGGTATGAACGTGCTGTTCTTGAGCTCCTTGAGGTCTACTACAAAGGCTCCCCCCTCTGAGCCGAATACCCATCGGCCTTGGCCTGTAGCCAACGGTCGGCAAGATGAGAAGCGGGGGTTCTCGCGCAAGAGGTAATGGTTTATCCGGGGTGTGTCAGCCTTTGCCAGCCGCAGCTCTACCAGTTGGTTGGGAGCCGTTATCCACAAGCCGTGGTCGTACTCCACCAGGTTGTGGGTGATGTCGGTGGGGAAGCCAGAAGTCTGGTTGTAGTGGCGGAAAGAGAGTGACGGGGCCGCCACGTCGGCAGTGAGCAGCTCGTTAAGGCCACCGTCGCCAGTGGTGATGAAGAGGCGATGGTCGGTAGTCATCAGCATGTCGGTGATATTGCTGCTGCTCAGACTGCTGCTCCTGTCGGCCTCTCGCCGGTGCCTGCTGAAGGTGATGGCAGAAAGGCTGGAGCCGCTGATATCGGCCACGAAGAGTCCATCGGTGGTTCCCACCAGCAGCTTGCCTTTCGTGGCGAGCAGGGCGTGCAGGTGTGTGTCGGGACCGTATTTCCAGCCGTCAAGCCCGTTGCCGGCATGGACAAAGCGCGGGGTGTCGGCACGGTAGTCGGCAATGCAGCAGAGTCCGCCTCGCTGGGTGGCTATCCATAGCCGACAGAGAGGGTCGGGAGCAAAGGCGTATATCTCGTTGTCGCTGAGCGCAGCGTGCTCCTTGGTGTACTGGCTAAGCTGGAAACTGCCGTCCTGACGGGGACGGAGGCGGAAGAGTCCGTCCTGCTTGCTGCCCAGCCACAGGGTGCCGTCGGGTGCCAGCCAGCTGCTATATATGCTGGCTCCGAAGCTGACAAAGGTGCTGCTGATGCTGCCGTCGGGGGCCAGCCACCCCACCCTCTGCCCTGAGCGGAAGACGGTGACGGCCTGGTCGTAGCGAGTAGAGACGAAGAGACGTCCCCGGCTGTCGGCGAAGACACAACGCACCTGCCCTTGCTGCTGCAGTGGCAACGGGCTGTAATGGGGCGACTCGAAGGTGAGACGGTAGGCATGGTGGTCGTGTATGAACCAGTAGCCGCCCTGACCGTCGTTGATGGTGTTGGAGATGTCGCCCCACAGCTCGTCGTTGGCGCAGCGCACAAGGGCCGTGGGGGTGGCAGCCTCCGAGTAGTAGGTGCCGCCATTGTCAGTGAAGAACCACACGCTGCCATGCTTGTCGCGCATGATGTTGCACTTCTGGGTGCGTATGCCAGCTATCTCTTCGGTGTGTCGGCATGTCATGTCGGCCATGCTCAGACGGCCGTCTTGTGCCAGTATCCAGAGGTGGCCGCCACCGTCGTCCATCACCTTCTGGACAGGATAGGACACTGAGGTGGGCAACACCTGGCTGCCATCGTCGGACATGAGCAGCAGCCCAGTTGCGGTGTGAAGAGCCACATAGCCGTTGGCAAGCATGCTGAAGCCCGTCACTACCCCCGTGAGCAGCTGGTGCTTCCAGGGGCGCAGCTGGCGGGTGGCCTCGTCGAAGAGGTAGGGCTGCCCGTCGGCGGTGATGAGCCAGACGGCCTTCGCCGTGGTGATGATCTGACGGAAGGCCTGTGGGAAGGTGGCTATCCTACCTCGGTCGTAGAGCATGGTCTTCGAGTTGATGAGCACCCACGAGCGTTCCCTGGCATCGCACACCACCGTAACGTTGTCGGTCTGTTGCTGGTCGGCAATCTGGTGCAGGCTCTGACGGGGATGTGCATCCTCAAGGGCAAGAATGCGGCCATCGTCGGTGAACAACCACGTCACACCGCATGGCAAGGGTCTGAGCTTACTCACACTGAGCTTGACACCCTGTCTCCGCTCATAGTCGCTCAGCACGTCGATGAAACGGTAGCTGCGGGTGTCGAAGAGGAAGATGCGGCCCGAGACGCCGCACCACATGCCGCCCTCGCTGCTGCTGTACATGTAGCTGATGTTGTTGGAGGGCATGTCAACCCCGTCGCCACTGCGCGACTTGAAATTCTGAAACTCGTAACCGTCGTAGCGGTAAATGCCGTCGTTGGTAGAGAACCAAATCATGCCCTGCGTGTCGCGCACTATACGGTTTACATGGGTAACGCGGCCGTTAAGCTTCTCATAGCTGTTTATCTGGTAACGCGGCTGCGCCTGGACGACAGTCGTTGCAAGAAGCAGAAGCAAGCTTGTGAGGATATGCAGCAATATATGGCGATTACTCATTGAGCACGGAAGGTCGATTGTTATATTAGTCCTGCAAAAGTAAGAATTTATATCGAAAGCACCAAATTTTGACCAAAAAACTTGCACAACAAGGCCTTTGGCACTATTTTCCACCCAGCTTGGATAATAATCCACCCCTTTTTCGCATAAAAGATGTAACTTTGCCGCAAAATTGTAAACTATCTAAAAACAAATGCTAAAGCAAATGAAAAAACTAACAATGACCTGCTGTGCCATTATCGGCACTTTGCTGCTTGGAAGTTGTGCCGAAGGCTATGAGACGTCGAGCACCTCCGACCTGGGGGTGCGCAACACTCAGATGCAGACCCCAATCCAAGACAGCATCACGTTCAAGGTGAGCACCGACGGCAAGACGGCCACCATCAGCTGGCCCACCGTTGCCGGTGCCAACGGCCACGAGGTGACGTTTATGAATGTGGACGACCCTGAGAACCCCATCGTGGTGGACGGCTACGAGAAGAAGATTGTAGACGGCTCGAAGTTCACGGTCAGCGTGACCGAGGACTCGAAGTACCAGATGCTGATGCGTACCCTTGGCAACAAGGACTTTGGCAACAGCGACGACGAGCAGACACACACCTACAGCTTCTCGACGCTGGTGCCATCGGTAGCCACCATACCCAGCGGCACCGACATCTACGAGTTCTTCCAGGAGCATCCGCTGGACTCGAACAAGGTGGAGGTAGCCATCGACCTGGAGCCCGGTGGCGAGTACACCCTGTCGGGGAAAGTGGACTTCTGCCATCACCCCCTCACCTTCAGGGGCGACAAGGTGCACCGACCCGTTGTGCGCATGACGGGCGACGGACATTTTGAAACCTACTCCACGCTGAAGGTGAAGTACATCAACTTCGACATGACAGAGTCTACCGCAGGAGGATTCATTGCCATGTCAAAAGACAACCTGCCCGACAGCATCAAGACAGAGAACAGGGGGAACTACTATCGCGGCAGCTCGCAGATAAAAGGCATATATATGGTGGAAGACCCCATATACGTGGCAAACTGCTGGTTCAAGAACCTGCCACACGCCATGCTCTACCACAACAATGTGAACTGCGCCTTCTGGTACTTCACACTGTCTAACTGCATAGTGCAGATGAACAACGTGACAAAGTCGAACATAGGCTTCATCAACCTCTACGACTCGGAGGCCAACGGCAAGAGCGTAAAGAACATCACCATCGAGAAGAGCACCATCTACAACATCGCCGACAACTCGGCGGCCTGCTTCATACGCTACGGCAACGAGTCGAACTCCAACCCGGAGAAGGTATTCGGCAACATCTCGGCCGAATATAACAGCCACAAGTGGATATTCAGCAGATTGACACTGGCCAAGTGCTACTACGATGACAACTCGCATAGCGGATGGCGCTTCTGCAACAATGTGCGCGTGTCTTCTGCATTCACACTGAACATTGACCATACCATCTTCTACAACTGCGCACAGCTGTACCGCATGAACGGCGGGTCGAAGACCTTCAGGTTCAACTTCTTCTGGAACGACGGAGCAGACGACAAGCGCCGCAACAACAGCATCAAAGACTCGGGCAATGCACCCTTCGCCTCGGAGTACGACCCAGGCTTCGCAGAACAGGTGCTGAAGGAGCTGGACTTCTCGCAGCCCAATGGAGGTGTGAACTTCACCCCCACCGAATATGAGATAGTGACCAACCGTGGCGGTGACCCGCGCTGGCTGCCCAACACGGGAGAGACAGAAGAGGAGGAATGAAAGGGTTAAAAGGTTAAAAGATTAAAAGTTAGAAGGTTAGAAGGCTAAAAGAGAACTTTATGAAACGCATACTATTTATAATATCACTTATCGTCGGTCACTTGTTGTGGAGCGTCAGCATGCTGGCACAGAGCAATGCCGTGAAGGGCACCGTGGTAGACCATAACAACGAGCCTATCATTGGTGCTACGGTCACCGTGGCCGGACAGAAGCAGGGAGGCACCATTACCGACCTGGACGGCAACTTCACACTGCAAGTACCCGCAGGCAAGAAAATAAAGGTGAGCTACATTGGTTTCCAGCCACAGACAGTAGACGTGCAGGAGGGGAACATGAAGATTGTGCTACAGGAAGACCAGAACACCCTTGACGATGTCGTCGTAGTGGGCTATGGTGCACTGAAACAGAAGAACGTGACGGGTGCCGTAGAGGTGATCAACACCGAGGAGCTGAAAGACCTCTCGGTGACCAGCCTCTCGGAAGCACTCATCGGACTGTCGCCGTCTATACACGTATCCATGCCATCGACAGGACGACCCGGCGAGAATGCCACCATCACCATACGCTCGGCTCGCGATGCTGTGGCTCTCATTCCTACGAAAGACATGACAGGTGCCTCCGTAGGTGCCAACATAGACCCAAGGCCACTGTACGTCATCGACGACTTCGTATACCAGGACGGCGACAAGGGAGAGGAGGAATTCAACAACCTCGACGTAGACGAGGTGGAGAGCATCACCATCCTGAAAGATGCCGAGGCGGCCGTCTATGGTGCCTACGGAGCATACGGCGTGATACTGGTCAAGACAAAGAGAGGAAAGGCAGGCAAGCCACGCATCTCCTATCAGACACAGCTGGGATATGTAGACGCGGTGATGCATGCCGACATGCTCGACGGCTACAACTACGGACGTATATACAATGCTGCCAAGGCAGCTCAGGCCCTGCAGAAGAACAAGACGGTAGACAGGCAGATAGACTTCTTCCAGGCCGACGAGCTGGAAGCCATGAAGCAGACCAACTACGACCTGCTGGACAAGTACTGGAGCTCCAGCCTGTCGCAGCGACACAGCATCAACGTGAACGGCGGCAACGAGAAGGCCACATACTTTGCCGGTGTGACCTACCAGACACAGGACGGAAACATAGGCAAACTGGACTACAACCGATGGAACTACCGCGCCGGCATCACCGCCAATATCAACAAGTATGTGAGAGCTACACTCAGCGTCAGCGGAGACGACTCGAAGAAGAACATGCACATGACATCCAACTCGGGAGGTGGCAACCAGGAAGACTACCTCTACATGATGAAGAACCCACCCTACGTGCCCGACGAGATAAACGGATACCCCATCTACCACTCGGGCATGGAGAACGACCCCTCGTTTAAGAACTACTACAACTACAAGTCGTTATACAACTCCATCAACAACCGCGAGCAGAACTCGAATTCGATGTCGATTCAGGGAACCTTGGAGGCCGACTTCGGCTTCATCAAGGTACTTAAGGGACTGAGGGCACGACTCACCTACTCGCGCAACGTGGGCAACAGCCACGACAACCGCATACGCATGGAGAACATCGTATACCGCGTGAAAAACCGTGGAGGCTCCGGACATCACCTCTACGTGACCGACCCGACGGCCATCATTGACAACGACCCGCTGGTAGACTACGACGAGACATCGCTGGAGGGATTCCGCTACACCGCATACGAGAACCTGGAACAGCGCATACTCAACGACGGACAGAACTCCAGCATAGGAAACACCATGGAGCGCAACAACAGCTATCAGGTGAACCTCATGCTGATGTACGGACGCAAGTTTGGCAAACACGACATCAGCGGCACCTTCTCCATAGAGCGCGGAGAGAACGAGGCCTTCTCGATGGCCACCACTGCCACCCATCCCCTACCCTTCACCGACGGCACCAGCAACTCGCTGGCCGACGACACACAGAAAGAGTCTACATGGGGAAAGAGCGACGGAGGCAACCTGGCCTACATAGGACGCCTCAACTACTCCTACGCCGACAAGTACCTCTTCCAGTTCCTGGTGCGCTCGCAGGCTTCGGCTGCCAAGTTTGCGCCCGAGAACTACTGGGGAGCCTTCCCATCGCTATCGGCAGGATGGGTGGTAAGCGAGGAAGCGTGGTTCCCCAAGGAGAAGTGGAAGATAGACTTCCTTAAGCTACGCGCATCGTGGGGTATCATGGGACGCGACAACGTGGAGGCCTGGCGATGGCTGCAGCTCTATGCCTACAACTCCAACCGCAGCCAGATCTTCGGCACCGACATCTCGAAGGAGTCGGCACGCGCCTTCCAGCTGCCCGAGAAGAGCGGCACCAACCGCGACCTGCACTGGGACAAGAACAACAAGATGAACTTTGGCCTAGACATGCGTATGCTGGACGGCCGTCTCAGCCTCTCTTTCGACTACTACTACGACCGGCAGCGCGAGATGTTTGCCACCCCCAACGCCAACTACATGCCAGGCACCGTGGGAACCTATCCCGCTCCTGAGAACTACTCGGAGATGGACCTCTGGGGCTACGAGGTCATCGCTGGCTGGCGACAGCGCATCAACAAGGACATGTACGTCAGTGCCCGACTGGGCTTCAGCTACGACGACAACAAGGTGCTCAAGATGTACTGGGACACCGACCCCAAGCTGAACAGCATGGTCTATGGCGAGCGTAGCGACCGCGGCCTGTGGGGACTCAGCTGCCTTGGCATGTTCCGCACCTATCAGGAGATAGAGGAGTACTTCCAGAAGTATCAGATAACCAGCTACCTCGGACTCTCGCAAGACAAGGTTCACCCCGGCATGCTCATCTATGAGGACGTGCGCGGACCGAAAGACGAGAACGGCAACTGGACAGGACCCGACGGTAAGATAGATACCGAGAACGACATAGTGCAGATTTCAAAGCGGCAGAACAACCCCTACCGCTCCAACCTGAACCTGAACTTCGTGTGGAAGTCGTTCTCGCTCAACACCACCATACAGGCCGAATGGGGTGCCTACTGCATGATGCCCAGCATGTATACTGAGTCGTTCAGCTCGATGGAGACCACCAACGTATCGGCCCTGTGGAACGACATGTTTATCTACGAAGACGTGCTCGACGCACAGGGACGCGTCATCGCTGCCGCCAACAAGGGAGGACAGTGGCCCAACTTTGGCTATACCGACGGCAGCGTCAACTCGCAACGCTCCACCTTCTGGCGCATGTCGGCGGCCGAGATTCTGATACGCAACCTCACCGTGGCCTACACACTGCCTAAGAACATAGTAAGGTCGATGGGGCTGAACAACATACGCTTCAACCTCACGGTGCAGAACGCACTGAGCCTGTACAACGCCTGCCCGGGAGGATACTGGAACAACTTTGCCGGCAACTACGGCAGCTATCCCGTAACACGAAAGATTACCTTCGGCATGAACGTTACATTCTAAATGAAGAATGAAGAATGACGAATGAAGAATGAAGATTTTCTTTTAGTCACTACGCTTTGTAAAAGCGGCAAGCCGGGCGGCTACCGCTCTTTATGTTGAATAATAAAAAAAACAATATATTATGGAAATAAAAATAAATCATCAAGGAAAGAAAAGTCTGAGAATGACAGTGAAATTGCTCGGCGCAGCATTCTTCATTCTTCATTCTTCATTCTTCATTTCCTGCTCCGATGACTTCCTGGCCGAGAAACGGCCTTACGGCTCGTTTGGCGAGAACGACATCTACAACGACTGGGAGTCAGTGAAACTGCGCCTCAACTACATCTACCAGGGCTCGCTGCCCTACTACCGCGACTACAACGCCAAGGGAGCCAACCAGGGCGGCAACTCCACGGCTACCAACGGCCCTGCCGACCAGTGGCCCGTGGGACTGCCCGACTTCCTCTCCACCCACTGCGACGAGTTTGCCGGCTATGGCAACAACGGCTACGGATACCTGTCAGACCCCAATACTATCTGGGACAACAACAACATCTTCAAGTTCTTCTGGACGGGTGTCAACGAGAGCCCTTGGAAGAAGATGCGCGAGTGTACCGACGTCATCGTCAAGGTGCGCCAGTACGACGGACTCACCGAAAACCAGAAAAACTGGGCCGAGGGTCAGGCACGCTTCTTCCGCGCCACCCGCTACTTCCGCCTGTTCAAGCGCTTCGGCGGCCTGCCCATCGTGCGCGGACTGCAGAGCACCACACTCAGCGACACCACCGACCTGCGCATAGCACGACAATCTACCAAGGACACCTACGACTTCATGATAGAAGACCTGGAGGCAGCAGCCTCCATGCTACCCGCCCGCTGGGAAGAGGAGGCCAACGACTGGGGCCGCGTCACCTCGGGCTCGGCGCTGGCACTCGCCGGCTACATAGCCAACTACTACGCCTCGCCCGTCTTTAACCGTGCCGACGAGCAAGACCGCTGGCAGGCAGCCTACGAGCTGAACAAGCGCGCACTGGACAAGCTGGCCGAGGGCAACTTCGGACTGGCATACGCCGGCGAGCCAGGCACCAACGCCAGCAACTGGGCCAAGATATGGTGCAACATCTATGGCGGTGAGCCACTCGCGTCGGAGGCTGTATTCATGTCCAACTGCAACAACGCTGGCGGCGATGCCAGCGACCAGCTATACAACTGTCTGGAACAGAAGCTGCGCCCCTCTAACTGCGGCGGCAGCGGGGGCATCACCCCCTCGGCCGAGATGGTCGACGCATTCCCCATGGCCGACGGCAAGCGACCCACAGAGGCCGGACAGTATGCCTACGACAAGAAGCTCTTCTTCTTGAACCGCGACCCGCGCTTCTACCGCACCTTCGCCTTCCCCGGCACCGAGTGGCAGTTCCTGGGCAGCATCAGCGGCGACCTCATAGAGAAATGCCCCTACGATGCCGGCACCGCTTACCAACTGCAGCAGTATGCATGGTATCCCTCTTCCGACGAGGCACTCGACGCCACGAAGGGAGGATACTTCAGCGACCTGGCAGCAGGCAGCGGCAAGAGCATCTACGTGCGCAAGAAGTCGCAAGACTATGCCCTGGGAATGACTCCCATGTACGTCTTCGAGTCTAACGAGAGCGGTTTCTCGCGCAACGGACAACCCCTCCTCGCCATGCGCTACACCGAGGTGCTGCTCAACTTTGCCGAGGCAGCATGTGGCGTCAACCACCTGGACGAGGCATGGGATGCACTCATCAAGATACGCCAGCGCGTGGGCTACACCGGCGACTGCGGCCTAGACCCCGCCATCAAGGGCGACCGTGCCCGTATGTTCGAGGCCATACTCTACGAGCGCCGCATAGAGCTGGCCTACGAGGGCAAGCGCTTCGACGACTGCCACCGCTGGATGCTCTTCGACGGCGGTGTTAATCAGGAGAACATCGAGGGCGCACCCTCCACTTGGAACCTCACCGGCTTTGGCGGCAACACCTGTGAATACCTGGGTGTAACACAACTCAACAACGTCCATCCGCATAAATTGGAAATGTATATCGATCCCGCTGTCTATATGGGTAAGGAGCAACCCGAGGCCGACCCGTTCAACTTAGAGACGCCCGTGCTGACCAAGCCCAAGGCCCTGACGCTGAACGAGGACTTCACCACCACCATCGACTCTGAGACCGGCGAGGCCATCTATGCCGATGCGAACGTCAAGGCACTGGCCGAGTTCTACATGAACAACCTGCTGCGCAAGGACATCCTGACACAGACCGCAGTGGATGCTGACGGCGAGTATGCCAGTGCAAGATGGGACAAGAAGTGCTATCTGATGGGTCTGCAGTCGGGCGACGAGTCGAACAACCCGAACGTGGCACAGACCATCGGCTGGACAAGTACCTTCGGTGGCGCCGGACATTTCGACCCGCTCAGTCTGACGCCCGACAACAGTCCGAACAAGAATGTGAATACAGGAAATTAAGAGTTAAGAATTAAGATTGAAACAATTGGTTTTGTTGACTATATAGTATTGATAGCTATTAGTTAGTTTTTCGGGAGGGGCAGTTCGTGATGAATGTTCCCTCCCTTTTTACGCCTCCCATCACCATCGGCGGCACGACGTATGGCAGCAATGCGTCGGGCACGTCTCACTACGACCAGGTGGACGATGAAGA
>CAMYZK010000034.1 GCA_947303825.1 uncultured Prevotella sp.
GACGGCGGGCATCAGCAGGAAGCGGGGTCCGGGACTGGCCAGGTCGGCTGCCTCGGGGCGTGCAGCTCCCTCCATGTTCGACTGACCGAAGCAGAGGAAGATGTAGAAGTTCTCATCGACAGTGGAGGCGACTTCTTTTTCTACTTTCACTTGTTTTGCACTCTGTTTTTTGACCTTGCGATTCTGGGCCGACATGCTGGCAGGTAGCAACAGTAGTACAGCAGCCAGCAACATGATTAACTGTTTGTGTTTCATGATGATTGTTGATTTATTTCGTTTTTTTGAGATATTACGTTATCACGTTATTACGATATTACGTTATCACGTTATTACGTTATCGCGACATTTCTCCATTATTATCACTTCCTGACCAGCACTTTCTTTCCCTGGTGGATGTAAACGCCTTTCTTTAATTGACCATTAGACAATCTGCGTCCCTGCAGGTCGTACAAGTCGTTGGACTGCCATCCCTTACGGGTGGTTGTCGTGGCAAGCTCAATGCCCGACAGGTCGGCCTTCGGTATGAGATAGGCTGCACGCACATTGGCCGTACTGCCCCAGTCTACCTTGATGGCATTGAGGTGGACAAAGTCGTCGGTGCGCTCCTGTCCCTCTTTCTTGGTAGGAATGGTCTTCAGGTCGTTCAGGTTGAACACCACGGCCTGATAGTCGCTGTTCCAGTAGGGGTCCCATTCGTTAAAAGCAACCGATATTTCCTTCCAAGGGCCGGAGGGAACGAGGCGATTGGCCAGGATGCGTACACCGCTGCCCGAGCCCCGCAGCACGAGGTAGTCGTAGGCCGACAGGTCGGCAAACTGGTTGTAGGTCACGCCGACGAATCCGGCAATGGCTCCACCGTTAGACACGTCGGTACCAAAGTTCCAGTCTACAGCGACCTGCTTATCCTTTGGCTGCGCATTGAAGCCTGTGCCGTCCCACTCGTGGAACATAGAGGCAGTGAGATTCTCCCATCCATCGGGCACCTCGAAGTCGTCGATGCCTACAAAGCTGACGATGTTGGAGAGCACGCGCTCGGAGCGCACGGGGAAATACTCGGTGAGCAGTCGCCGGCGCTCGGCCATGTAGGTGCCGTCAACGGTGTACAGTTGACCTTTGTCCTGCCAGGGATGAACGTCGCGTCGGTAGTCGCCCCATCGGGCAGCTTCGCAATAGAGTGCCGAGGAGACGGTGTTATAGAGGCTGTCCCATACCTCGACGACCGACGATGGGCTGAGCATGCCGCCATCGGCGAGCAACTCCTTGGCACGGTGCACGTAGCGACGGGCGAAGTCGTCGTTGTGGAGCAGGTTGTGGAAAATGCCGGTAGGCGATTGGTAACCGTTATTCTTAGACAGCACGTTCTCGCGCTCGTTCTCGAGGATGATCTCCGAATCCCAGCACAGGAAGCGGAAGCCTTGGCTGTCGGTTCCGCGACGGCGTATGGCATACCAGTTGTGATGGTCCCAGTCGGTATTGCCACCATACTGGTTGATAATCATATAGTCGATGAAGGCATCTATGTCAAGCAGCGAGTCTGAGAGTTGGCGGTAGGCATCGGCGGGGCTTATGTCAGCTCGATAGCCGCCAACAATGCGTGCCGTCTCGGTCATGAGCTGCCAGGCATCAAGCGTGCCCTCACTGGCTTCTATGTGGTTGCCACCGTCTTCCTCTATTTTTATCACGTCTATGTCCTGCTTCTTACCGCCCAGATGGTCGATGCCATACTGGTCGTCGACACGCTCGGCAATGTTGTACAGTCCCCAGTACATACCGTTGAGGAAGAGGTTGACATAGAGGGCATCGACGCAGGTGCGCCCTATGCGGCGCTGTATGCGCCGGGCCCACACGTCGCGGGTGTACTGTGCCTTCTGACGGTTACCCTCGGCCCAGTGCTGCCAGGCATTGCCGAAGTGACAGCGCAGCACCAGCTGGTCGTACTTCTTAGGCTCGTCGTTGCCGAACAGCGGATACTTGAGCGACTTGGGGCCATACTGCTCCTTGAAGACTAGACGGAAGGAGTGTTTGGGATTCTTTTCGGGCAGGCGGCCATGCCCACCATGCAAGCGCAGGCCGCAGGAGGTGGTGAGGTCGTAGGTAATGCCCTTTGTCTCTGACGGATCGAGTCCTTGGGGAGAGAACAGTTCTACGCTGGCAGGACGTGTCCAGCCGTGACCGGTGGCATCGCCCACGGGAGGACCGGTGAAGATGTATATACCCCCACGGTCGGGGTCGTTCTCATGGCTGAAGAGGTTGTCTCTATCGGTGACGATGCTGAGCACGGGCAGACTCTTAATACCCTCACTGATTTTCTTCTTTAGTACAGGGTCTTGTGTCATCTCGGTGTCCATCTCGTAGTCGGCAATAGCTGTGCCCCATATCTGGGTGTAGCTTCCCCACTCAGAAGGATACCCTTCAGGTGAGTTGGACTGGCTGAGCACGGAACTGACAAATATATAGCTGGCAGTGGCAATGGGTGAGACGGCTGCACCGTCTTTCACCTCAACAGCACGCAGCAGTGTGGTCTTCTTCAAAGTCAACGGCTGCTGGTACAGGCTGCTGGATGGGGTAGGGTCGCTGCCGTCGGTGGTATACCTTATTGAAGCAGATGCATCGCTGCCCTCGATGGCAACGGTAATGCTGGAATCGTCGTAGATGCCATGGGGTACACTAAACTTAGGCTGAGCCTTGACAGCGAGTGCTGCCAGGCTCAGACCAAGAATAAGGGAAAGACGTCTAATCATCGTTGCGGGTATAGCTGAAACAATCGACATCGACATAACCGCCCACCTTCTTTGTGGCGTAGTTGAAGATAGCGAACTTCGACCCCATGAAGAAACGGCGGTAGTCGAATACCATGCGATAGTTCTTTGTGCCTATCTGCGTCCATTCCTGCCCGTCCAAACTGTAGAAGAAGTTAGCGGCATCGTTATGGCCAGGACGGAAGTCACCGGTAAGTCTCAGGTGGAGTGTTGAGAGCTTGGGGTTGAGGGTAACGGTCTCTATAACCTTCTCGTCAACCTTTGTCACAGCCTTCTCACGCTCGGTGAGGTATACTTTCTGCTCGCTCATCTCCAGAAGGAGCTTCTTGCCATTCTTCTTGACGGTGAGCACGCCGCTGTCGCCGTTGAAGGCAGATAGTCCGGCACAGTCGCCATCTTTCATCTTGCTCACGTCGATGGTGACAGAGCCGCTGCACTCGGGGCCTTCCATACGCTGCGTCAGCGTGTTGGGAGCCAGGTATAGGTTGGGCACCACTCGGCTGGTCCTCAGGCGCAAGAAGCCCGGACGCTCGGCGAGGCTCCAAGCCTTGTCCACTGGATTGTGGTTCCACTGCCAATGGAGGCCCAGTTTTTCCGACGAGGTGAACTCGTCGGCACACGTGATGGCTGTTGCAGGCATTCCGCTCCTGTATGGACGCATGGTGGCTGGTACCTTTCCGTTCTCATCGCCTAGCATTGGCCAGCCGTCAATCCAGCGGACGGGCGAGAGGGTGAGCACGCGGCCCACACCGCCACGGTCCTGGAACATGATGCCGTACCAGTCGCCCTCCTCGGTATCGACAATGGTGCCTTGTGCCAGATAGGAGAAACCGCCGAAGTCACTCTCCAGGATGGTGTTCTTCTCCCACTTGCCGTTGAGGTCCTTCGTGCGGTAGCACACTTCACGACGGTGGCGGCCCGGTGCAAAGACATGACTGATGAGCAACGCATAGTAGGTGCCGTTATGCTTTATGACTCGTGTGCCCTCGAGCAGGCCTCGCTCGTCGGCCTCACGCTGGAAGTAATGGCGCAGGCTGCCATCGACCACGCCTTTGAGGTCGCGTGTAAGCTGGCACATCTCGCCTGTTCCGAAGAACACGTATGGGGTGCCGTCGTCATCGAAGAAGAGGGTGGCATCGTGGAAGTGACGCAGACGTGAGTGGATGGCCCACGGTCCCTCGGCCTTCTCGGCGGTAAAGATGTAGGTGTCGCCCATGGCACCGGCCTCGTTAGGAGCCAGCAGTGCCCAGAAGCGGCCATTGTGATACTTCAGCGACGTTGCCCACTGTCCACGGCCGTAGACGGTGCCAACGTCCTGTTGGCCCTCCTGCTGGTCCAGGGGAAGGGAGAAGGAAAGGTCGTACTTTGGCGAGTCGGTAAGACGGTCGAAGATATATCCCACAGTCTCCCAGTTCTTCAAGTCCTTCGAGGCCATGACGGGGGCGCCTGGCATGAGGTGCATGGTGGTGCTTACAAGATAGAAAGTGTCGCCAACGCGGATGACATCTGGGTCGGGCACGTCGGCCCATAGCATGGGGTTCTTGATAGTGCCCTGGCCTGTGCTGCCGAGGAGCAGCACCGTCAGGACTGACAGAAGTATTCGTTTCATTTCTTCAGTAAGGAATATCTATTATAGGAGTTCAGGAGTTTAGGAGTTCTTGCGTCCCTTCGGTAGCAAGCGACCAGAGGTCGAGCGCAGGAGTGTAGACATTTGTTTTGCTGATGTCCGCATGCAGGGTATTGCCTACACTCCTAAACTCCTAAACAATTCTACTTGAACAGCAGAGGAGCCATCTCGCGCAGGCTGCGGCGCCAGGTGAGGAATTCATGGGCAGTGCCTTCTGAAACAAATCCATGGGCATTGAAGCCGGCAGCTTTCAGGGCTTCGACGCTCTTGTTGATGCCGTCGGGGTTCTCCTTGGAGCCGCAGCTCTCGAAGATGACCTTCACCTGAGTGGGGTCTTTGATGTCTTCGGGCATATAAGTGCCGCCGCTGAGCAGACCGTAGTAGCCGAAAGCCTCTGGACGACGCAGTGTGATGAGCTTGGTCTCTACACCGCCCATGCTCAGACCAGCCATGGCACGGTTCCACTTGTCGGCCTTAGTGAGGAAGTTCTTGTCTATGAAAGGCACAAGCTCATCGACGAGCAGTGTCTCAAACTCCTTGGCAGTGAACTGTCCGATGGTTCCAAACTTGATGTTGTTGGTCAGTCCATAGGCCATGACGATGATAAAGGGCTTAATCTTGCCGTCGGCAATGAGGTTGTCCATGATAAGGCCTGCATGACCCTGCTTAGACCAGCTTGTCTCGTTCTCACCCCAGCCGTGCTGCAGATAGAGGACGGGGAAACGCTCCTGCTTACCCTTGACCAGCTTGCCGTAGGTGGGGGGCAGATAGACCATGGCCGTCTGCATCTCGCCAGTGCTGGGAGAGGGGTAGAGCACCTGCTGTATGGCTCCGTGAGGAATGTCCTGACGGCAAGCATAGAAGTCCTGGTCTTTGGCGGGAATCTCGATTCCGCTCTCCCAACGGCAGGAACCGAAGTAGTTGTGGGTGCCGGGATCGTTGACGGTAGCACCATCAATGGTCAGGTGATAGTAGTGGAATCCCTCATCCATCGGGCCTTCGGTAGTGCCTGTCCACACTCCGTCCTTGTCTTTGTGCAGAACAGTGCCGCCACGGCCACCCAGGCCTAGGCTTACAATGACCGACTTGGCATCGGGGGCCTCGATGCGGAAGCGTGTGAAGCCCTCGCTGTTCACCTGCGGATACTCCTGTCCGGGCTGGTTCATCACGTTAGGACGGAAGTCCTCCTTAGGAACAACGTTGTCGAGCTCAACGTTAAAGTCACGGATGGCACGGTAGCAGGCCTTCGGGCGGTAGTTCTCGTCGAAAGGCAGCGGGTGGTTGTTCACGCCGAGCCATGAGTCGCGGTCGCCGAGGTTCCAGAAGGTCACGTTGTCTATCACATCCTTGTGCTTGCGTAGCACCTTGAAGATATTGGCATACTGGTCGGTCTGCAGAGTGCCCATATAGGCGGGCATGGGTTTGGCCTCACCGCGCGAGAACATCAGCTGGCCACCGCTCTCGTTGTTCATGCGAAGGTCAAGCTCGGTGATGTGGATGTGGTTGACCAGTTCGGAGAAACGTGCAATAGTCTTGTCGAGCTGGTCCATGTCGGGGAAGTAGATGTTGTAGTGTCCCTGCATGCCAATGCCGTCGATGGGCACACCGGCATCCTTCATCTTCTTCACCATGTTATAGATGCGCTCACGCTTGCCGGGGTCTACGCAGCTGTAGTCGTTGTAGAACAGCTGCACATCGGGGTCGGCCTCGCGTGCGAACTCAAAAGCCTTTGCAATGAACTCGTCACCGCAGAGTTTGAATGCCTTGGACTGGCGGTAGGGGCTGGACTCATGGCCGGGCCATGAGCGGCCGTCGTCGGCCATGGCCTCGTTGACCACATCCCAAGCATAAACCACGTCCTTGTAGCGGTTTACAACAGTAATAATATGTTCGCGCAGGCGTGCGTAGAACACCTCTTTCTTTACCGGCTTGCCCTTCTTGTCGGAAAACATCCATTCGGCAAACTGAGAGTGCCAGCAGAGGCAGTGACCGCGCAGCTTGATGCCGTTCTGACGGCAGAAGTCGGCAATTTTGTCGGCCTTCTCAAAGTTCCACTCACCTTCCTTAGGGTGTATCTCGCCGGGCTTCATGTCGTTCTCGGCTGTGATGCTGTTGAACTCTTTCTTGATGAGTGCTATCTGAGCATCATCTGAAATGTTACGCTGGTTGACGGCCACACCAATGGTGAAGTAGTCCTTGTAGGCATCCTTCAGGCTTTTACCGTCGTCAATGTTCTGGCGCATGAACCCTTGGGCTATGGCCGTTGTGCCACCCGTCAGTGTGAGCAGCAGTGCTAGTGATAGCTTTGTAAAACGTTTCATTGTTAGTTGGTTTTATCGTTGGTTAAAAATATCAATTACGTTGCAAAGTTACGATAAAACTTCAAAACTGTTATTTACTATTGTGCCGCATTCTTTTATAATTGTATCATGTAGGCATAAAAAACGGCCTGCCGCAGTGGGCAGGCCGTAACAAGAAGGTTGTAAGAAGAGTGTTGTTACTTCACAACAACTTTCTCAACGCGGGTAGAGCCGTCAGACATCATCTTCTTGACGATGACGATACCCTTCTGACCCTTGCTGATGCGGCGACCATTGAGGTCGTAAATCTGCATTGCGCGTACCTTGGCAGTTGTAGCCACAGTCTCGTCAACGCCGGCCAGAATCTGGTCGTAAGCCTTGCCGTAGTCGAATCCGTCGGCAGCAGCAGTCATCCACAGGCTTGAACCCTGGAAGAAGTACTGTGAGTCGCCAGCGAAGTGGATACCGAATATCAGCTTACCGTCAACAACGGTGATTTCGGGCAGCTCGTGAGCGTGATCCATGTTGTACTGTCCACCATAGACGATGGTCTCGGTAGCAGCGAAGTTCAGGTCGCGGTCTTCCTCGGCACCCTCCTCAACGGCAGGAGTGTCAGAAGTCTTACAGTATACGAAACCGTTAACGCCATTCTCCTGGTTAGCCCAGTCAGATCCGTGCAGTGTTACGGTGTAGACACCTGCGGGCAGGTCTTCGATAGCCGACTCCATGCGAATGTTGCCATACCATGTGGTGAAGCCACAGTCCTCAGGCAGTCCGGCGATGCCACGGCTACCACTCCAAGTGTAGAACAGTTCAAGGTTTCCGATAGGAGCATACCAGCCAGGAACATTACCCTCAGCAGTACCCTTGGTGCCATCGAGTGTGAAGATGTTCGGGTTCCTCATGAACACGGTCATGTCGTAAGTGGTGTTGGTAGTCTCACCAGTCTCTTCGTTAACGTCAACGGGGAACATATCCTCGCCGTTCTTCAGCTTGCCATAAAGCTCAAGCTTGATGCGGTTCTTGATATTGTCGGCCAGCTGAACGTCGTCGGTCAGTGCATTGTCGGCAGCAACAATCAGAGGATCGTCGTCTGCAACACCCAGAACCTTCAGCGTCTCAGCGCCACGGCGGATGCGCTCAACCAGAGCCATGATACCGGCGCAGAATCCGTTAGAAGCACCTACGGTGAAGAGGTTGTTAGCAAGGTCGATGTTTGCTTGGAGCTCGTTGATAGCAGTCTGCAGCTCGGTGTCATCCTTCAGAACCTTGATGTCAACAAACTTCTGGTCAACCATTTCGCCAGTCTCGGGGTCTTCAACCTGAATGGTCTTCACCTCACCATACTTGGCAACGATGGTCTGCAGCTGACCGTAGACATCGGTGCGGGCAAACTTGGTGTCAGCATTTGCGTCGATAATATCCTGAGCCTTAGCAGGCAGCGGATCGTAAGTGTCGCAAAGGGTGCGGTGGTCGTTCATGGCCTTGGCAGCAGCGTCGAGCTCGGCAGCAGCTTTCTGGCATACAGAAGGAGCGGTGAATGTTACGCCGTCGTACTTCTTGATGGTCTCGTCGAGAGCAGTGTAGGCGGGGCCGTCGTAGCGCTCCTTACTGTTGTTGGCCAGCACTCTCTTGGCATTCTCCAGGGCAGTGTTGACAAGAGCTGTCTCCTCAACACCCATCACGTTGGGCACGTACTTACAGGTAGGATTGGCAAGGAGCACCTCGTTGAATCCGTCACGCTCCCAGCGCAGGATGTAGTTGCCGTCGAACTCAGGAGTGAAGCTGATGTCGGTGCTGGTAGAGCCGTTGACAGCATCCTTGCTGCCGTTAACGTTGGGCGTGTTCTTGATAACCTGGCTGAACAGCTCGGTGTCGGGGTCGTCGGCATTCATAATCTTGAAGGTCATCTCTGAGCCACTGTCTTTCCACATAGCCGAGTTGAAGTGAATGGTGTACTTCTTCTCTGCTGTCAGGGTCAGCTCATAGCCCTCGGTGGTTCCGTACTCTACATAGCCTTCGCGGAAGTAGAGACCACGTGTGAAGTCACCACCCTCGCCAAAGGCGAACATACGTGAGCCAGAGCCTAAGCCTGTTGTTTCAGAAACAAGGTCTGTCTCGCCAAACTTTACAAAGTATCCTGCGGGAATACCTCCTTCGGGAGTGCTGTTCCAGCTGTCGAGAGAGATAAGGTCGCGTGGCTGGTCGTTAGGATCAACAACAACGGGTCCGAAGCTGTAGGTCATGACATACTCGCCAGCCTCGCCCAGCTGATTCTCGCTACCTATCACATTAGAGAGGGACACTGTGTGCGTGCCAGTAAGCTCGCCGTCGCTGGTGCGGGTCAGGGTGATGACCTTGCTGCGGCCTTCTGCCGGTGATACGGTCATGTTCTCCTTGTCGAACTTGGCCTTCAGAGCCTTCACGTCAACAGGATTGTTGAAGGTGTACTTGAACTCCTTCATGTCCTTTGGCAGGTTGAACGAACCGTCCTCAGGATCGGCAGTCTCCAGGACTGGAGTAGCCTTCAGGTAAGAGAAGTTAGAACCAAGGTCCTCACTGTCGTTGTATGTACCCAGCAGATTGGTGAAGCTAGGTACAGCCTCGCCCTCATACTTGCCAGAAGTGAACTGCAGATGCAGTGCGGGATCATCGGGATTGGTGAAGCTGACAGCTACCACATCTTCATCGCCGTTCTCAGGATAGATGTCCTCAAGGAAAATCCAGAGGTAACCATCCTCACGTCCCTCAACAGAGGTCAGTTCTGCCTGCTTGCCATTGACAAGAACAGTAGCAGAAGCGTTGTCATAGACAAGCATTCCAGCAGGAGAGTTCTTGACGAGCTGCTTCATGTTGGTCTCGCTACCCAGGTTGACGCGGATAACGTCGTCCTCATACTCTGCCTTGATGTTAGAGATAGGAGTGGGAGCGTTGTAGATTTCGAAGTGGATGTTGTCGAAGTAGTACTTGTTGGCTACACCCAGAGTGTTAAGGTCGAATGCAATACTTCCCAGACCGTCGCCCTGTGCATGGTCGGCATCGAGCGTGCCAGAGGCCTCGAATGTCTCCCAGTCGGTGGTGAAGTGTGGGGTGGGGTCGAAGATGCTTCCGTTGAACCAGTCGCGTGGATTATGGTGGCAACCGCTGCCGCAGTCAGCATCGGCGTCGGCTTTGATGTCCATGGTGAGACGCCACTGCGTTCCCTCGGGAATAGACTCGTTAAGTTTGATAAAGAACTGTGTCTGCCAAGTTTCTGTCGGGTCGTCCATAGACTCAACAACAATACCACGGCTACCATCTACACCCATACCGTCGAAGATAGTTGCGGGATAAGTGTTGGAATCCTTTACAGCGTCGAGAGCTACAACGAAGTTGGTTACGTCGTCGCCTTCCATGTCGCCGTTGTTCACCAGGTCAACCCAACCGGTAACGGGCTTCACGGTGCCGTCGAGCTCAATCGTGCGGATGACGCCTGTAGCGCTGCCCCAGCCGAGCTTGATGGCATTGATGTGAACATACTACAGGTCGGACACATTGAGAACAGCTGTACCATCGTCGCCAATGGTGACATTCTTCTCAACGGTTGTGCCACCGTGAGGATCACCGCCCTCAGCGGGCTCAGGACGGTTCATGAGGACGCGCAGCTGCAAGCCGGCAGTTCCCTCGAAGGTGATGGTCTGTGTGCCGGTGACGTCGGCATACCACAGATAATAGACGTTGGTGTTGCCAAAGACGACAGCACCAGCACCTACAGACTCGTACAGCTTGAAGTCACAACCGAAAGGACTTGTGGTGCCGTCGCTGTTGGGGCATGGCTCTGGGTCTGCCACAACATTGGCGTTGACTCCGCATCCGTCCCAAGCCTTAAACATGGCTGGGTCGAGGTCGGCCTTCACTGCACTTGCACTTACACCGCACAGCATTACTGCCATGACGGCGAGAAGAAATTTGTAAGTTTTTTGCATGTTGATAGTGATGTTAGTTAATAAAAAAAATAAAAAGGTTGTCGTTTTCGGGTGCAAAGATAAAATCTTTATTATTAACGAGCTTTGCTATTTGTTTCATACTCTTTTCTATTTGTGCAAAACTTTTACCTTTAGGCGTTTTGCAAATAACTGGAAACTGTAACAACAATTTCCAAAGAGTATAACAGTAACAACAATTTCTAAAGAGTATAGGAGAATAGGAGAGAAGGGGTGTGCACGGTTGTCCGCTCATGCGCGCGCATGCATATTATAATTTATTGTGTCAATAATGCTACTGATGCTACTGGTGCTACTGGTATTTGATTATCAGTTATTTACGACGGTGTAATATGCTACTACAGATGCTACTGCTGTGCTACTGCCGACAGGAACGGTTCGTCGGGACTATAGGGTAGGGATAAATTTTTGCCGTCCAGCGTCAGCAACGAAAAAGTGAACGCCTTTTGCCAAAAAGGTGGCTCCTTTTTAAAAAAAGGAGGCTCCTTTTTTAGCAAAACAACTTGTTTTACTTGGTAGCGCGAGTAGCACCCGTTAGAGCGGATTTGCAATCCACTCGCTGTGAATAGAAGGTTTTTCAATCCGAAAAATATTTATTTCCACATCACAGATGCTAATACTCGCTGTAGTCGGATTACCTTTCGGCTCTGCCGCTTGCTATCGGAGGGACGCAAGAAATCCATCTGAACGGCGAGTAGCACCATCAGTAGCACGAGTAGCACCATTGCGCTACTGGTAACTTGCTGACTGTCAGTGCCCAGTAGCATGAGTAGCACCAGTAACATGAACCTCACTACTATGGCCTTATAGCATATATGCATGCGCCGGTAATTATTTATAGCATGCAAAACATTTATGAAATTAACCAAAAATAATGTGTCGTTTAATGTTACATTTAACAAATTTATGTTACAAATGATAGGCATTGGTAACGTTACACTACAAAAAAAGTAATTTTTCTTTTGTTTTACACTTGTTTTTTCGTACCTTTGCACACAAATTGTCAAATTGAAACAAACTATACTAAAACACATGGAAAAGAGACTTCTTTTACTCATTTTTCTGCTATGTCTTACTCTGAGTATGAGTGCACAGCGTACAACCGATAAGCTGGACCGTGGCCTGGTGGCAGTGCCGTCGACTTCTGGCTCCTTCGTAAGTTGGAGAATTTTTGGCGAGGAATACTACGATACCGAGTATAACCTGTATCGTGACGGCGTGAAGATTGCCGGACCGCTGAACGTATCAAACTACACTGATGCAGATGGTAATTCCGGTTCAAAGTATCAGGTGGCTGCCGTGGTACGCGGAGTAGAGCAGGAGAAGAGTGCTGAGGTGACTCGCTGGAATCAGCAGTTCAAGCAGTTTGCTGTAAAAGACCTGTACTCCCGTCGCGGCACGAAGATTACTTCTGATTACAATATTAACGACATTGCCCTGGCCGACCTCGATGGTGACGGCGTTTCGGAATTTATTGTAAAGCGTAACTACAAGGAAAATATGTCGGTGAGCAATGATTCTGCCTACAACTGTCTGGAATGTTACAACCTGCAGGGAGAGCGCCTGTGGTGGATAGACCTTGGACCAAACATGTGCTCAGGTCCCGACGAGCAGTATGATGGTGTGGGATATGACTGGGATGGTGACGGCAGGGCAGAGTTTCTGATGCGTGGTGCTGACAACATGATCATACACCACCCCGACGGCTCGGTGACAAACGTGGGAACAATGACAGTGAACACTCGCAACACCGTGAACCAGAGCGATGCCAATGCAGCTTATACCAACTATGGAGCGGAATACCTGCTATATCTTGACGGTGCAACAGGAAAGCCCTTCGACTTTACCGGACAATGGAAAGAGGTGAAGGGGGTGCTCACTGCCAGCTATAAGCCAATGGACTACCCTCTACCACGTGGCAATGCCAGCGACTGGGGCGACAGCTATGGACACCGCTCTACGAAGCACTACTTCGGTGCTCCGTTTCTTGACGGGCGTCATCCTTTCATCTTCCTCGGACGCGGATGCTACACCAAGCACCATATGAAAGCCTTCAGTGTGGACCCGCAGACTCATAAGCTGACACTCTACTGGGAGTGGAACAGCGGTAGTAGCGGTCCCTACTTCGGACAGGGCTACCATAACTACGGCATTGCCGATGTTGACTGGGACGGACGTGATGAGATTGTGTTTGGCTCGATGGTTATCGATGACAATGGAAAAGGGCTTTCTACTACAGGTTTGGGCCACGGTGACGCACAGCACTGCTCAGACCTGGACCCCTACCGCCATGGGCAGGAGATATTTGCATGCAACGAATCGTCGCCGGCCATGAACTACCGCGACGCCACCACATCGAAGATTTACTATCGCCTGCAGTCAACGGGCGATGACGGACGCGCCGTGTGTGGAAACTTCTCAAACGACTATCCCGGGTGCATTGGACACTCCTCGCAGTCGGG
>CAMYZK010000035.1 GCA_947303825.1 uncultured Prevotella sp.
CGCGAACTTCACCCGTCCGCAGGAGAGCCACGGCCCCATCGACCATTTCTTCGTAGCCGGCCTGCAGGCGGTGGGAGCCGGTGTTATAGGTTACGAGGGCCTGGTAGTAGTGGTGGTGGGTGTTCCTGTCGCCGGGTCGCTGCACGGTGTTGTTGTCGCCGCAGTTCCACATGTCGCTCACGGTGAGCATCCAGCGGGGAGCCAGCGACAGCTCGGCCAGGCCGTAGAGCCAGTCGCCCTCGTCGTCTCTGGTAGAGAGATACTGTGCCTCCACGCGCAGGGTGGTCTTCGGCGAGAACTGGTACTTGCCGTCGGCCACGAAGATGTTGCTGTGCACCATGCTGCCGTGCTGCTCTATCTGTGCCTGGTTGTAACGCTGGTTCATGTACATCAGGCTGAGCCTGAACGCCTTGGAGAGCCTGCGGGTGAGCTGTATGTCCAGATCTTGGTAAAGAGTCTTGTCGCCCCACTTGAAGAAGCTCGACGAGTAGCCGTCGGTGCCAGCCAGGGCGTTGTTGCCTACAATGGTGCTGCCGTTGAAGCCGCCAACGAACGTCCGGTCTATGGAGCGCACATAAGAGTAGTTCAGCTTGACGTTCATGCCGTACCTGCCGCCCAGCGTGGTCTTACGCTTGAAGTTATAGCCCAGCTCGGCCTGGTAAGCCCACTCGCCGTCGGCCAGCTGCGTGGCATAGGGGTAGAGGGCAGCCAGGGCGTAGGTCTGGTCGATGGTGAAGGCCGGCAGGTGGTTGATGGCCGATGCGCTGTGCGTGCTCTGCTCGGTGCGCTTTCCCAGGAAAGCCATGTTCTCCGAGCGTTTGGCCTGCAGCAGCATGCTCAGCCCTTGGTGCGTATAGCTGGCCGAGAGCATAGCGGCACTGCCGGGCTTGTAGATGTAGCCGTTAGCGAAAGAGGGGTCTTCGCCCTTACGGGCATACTCGGCCAGTAGGCTCCAGTCGTTTACGCTCAGGCTGGCCCTGACATCCCATGCGTTGACATATTCGGGCACGTTGAGCCTATGGGTAAGGTCTACGTAGAGGTCGTTGTCCTTCGCCTCATATTTGTTTACCCACGAGGCCCCCAGAGCCAGGTGTGTCCCTGCCTGCTGCATGGCGGGCACCCACTCGTCGAGGCTCACCTCGGCATCGGCCCCGCTGACAAACGACTTGTTCCACTCCCAGTAGCGACGTTGCTTGCCTCCCAGGGCCTTCAGGGTGACGCCCTTGACGGGCTTCAGCACCAGCCGGGCCCCCAGCAGCGCGTTGTCGATGCCCAGCGACCGCTCCTCGTAGGCCCGCAGAATGAACCCCGCGCCAAACTGCTCGTAGAACGTTCCGGCGGTGAGCTCCGCCCCCTTGAGGTGTCCCCTCACATAGAAATGGGGCACACCCCAGCCCTTGAAGCCGTCGTCGTCGAATCCCGGCAGCGGATGCTCCAGATATTCCAGGCGCACGCCCGCATCAACGAGGCGGTGCTGCAGCTTCAGGTCAACGTATGTGTTGGTAAGCAGGTCGCCCGTCTTCTCTGCACCGATGTCGCTGTCGGCCTGGGGCACCAGCATGTCGCTCTGTATGCTGCCCGTGAGCACCACCTTGTCGCCCTGCTGTGCCGCTGCCGTCAGCACCGCCAGGCAAGCCATTGAAACAAAAATTCTTCTCATTCAGTATATATTTTCTTTTCTACCACAGATTTAGAAGTTGTTATCTCTACCACAGGTTTTACCTGTTTTCACCACAGATTTAGCAGATTTAACAGATTAGGCTGCGCGGTGTAAGGCTATTCCACAGGTTATTTATGATTTCACAGATTGGATGCCATAGAGGACTAATCTGTTAAATCCACCGCTTGCAGCATAATCCTTATTAGAAAAAATCTGTGTCATCTGCGTCATCTGTGGTTGTTTTCATACTTGCGGAACTTGAATAAAGAGTCTACTTTAAAAAGTCCGTTACCGTCAACTAACGAGCCGCATGGCACTCCCCTCCCTTCCTAGGGGAGGGGCAGGGGTGGGGGTGACTAACTCATTCAGCGGCAGAGAGATACCTACCCCACCCCCGACCCCTCCCCTTAAGGGGCGGGGAGCGGCTGCGCACAGATTTCTTCTCGGAATACTCATTCCTGAACTTTTTATAGTGGGCTCAAAAAATTTATTTATGGGAAATTCGTGGATAATTATATGGTAATTCGTGTAAAAAAACATCGGTTTCATCGGCAGCCCTGCAGTTCGCGCACCTTCTCTATCAGCTCGTTCTCGGCACCGTCGGTATAGCCGTTGTGCTTGTATACGATGTTGCCCTGGCCGTCGCATATCATCACGAAGGGAATCATCTGTATGCCCAGTGCCCTCTTCATGTCGCCGTTAGGGTCGAGCAGCACGTCGTATGTCCATGCGTGGTTGCTCACCAGGGGTTTCACCTTGTGCACGTTGTGTGCCTCATCGAGGCTGATGGCAAAAATCTTCACGCCGGTCTCCTCCTGCCAGTCGTCGTAGACCTCGGCAATGGCATCGAGCTCGCGGTTGCAGGGCTTGCACCATGTGGCAAAGAAGTCGATGATGAACGGCTTGCCGTTGTTTGACAGGGTGTCGGTGCGCACGGCCTTGCCGTCGATGGTCTTCAGCGTGACGGCGGGCAGCTGGGCAAGCATGGTGCCTGTCGAAACCACCAGTGCCAGCATTGCAGTAATGAGAAATCTTTTCATCTTGGTTGTCTATATGTCAATAACTATTGATTATGTGGATGCAAAGGTACGAAAAATTTTTCTTATGCTTTGCAGAAAACCTGTTTTTTCTACTCTGGCGACAAAAACAACCTATGACATTTTCATGTATATGGTGCAAAAGGTGCTAAAAAACAAGAAATCACTTGGTAGTTAGGATAATTCTTTGTACTTTTGCATCTTAAATAGCGAGAGGCACGAGCCTGCTTTTCGCAATCGGTGGCAGAAAAGAACAACAAACAATAAAAATGAGTATCACAAAAGACACAGGCACCGCCCCCGGTGGCGATGCCATCAGGACAGAGCTTCCTGAGAATGCCTTCCGCGAGCTGAAGGAGGGCGAGGAATATGAGCCGCTGATGCCGGCGCGCTACCACTACCCGGAGGTAAACTCATGGTCGGTGACATGGGGCGTGGTCATGGCCATGCTCTTCTCGGCCGCTGCTGCCTACCTGGGCCTGAAGATAGGTCAGGTGTTCGAGGCCGCCATCCCCATCGCCATCATCGCCGTGGGTCTGAGCACTGCCGCCAGGCGCAACAAGTCGCTTGGCGAGAACGTCATCATTCAGTCGATAGGTGCCTGCTCGGGTGCTGTGGTGGCCGGAGCCATCTTCACCCTGCCCGCCATCTACATACTCCAGGCCAAGTACGGGTCGGAGATGTCGGCCTCGTTCCTGCAGGTGTTCATGGCGTCGGCCTTAGGCGGCATCCTGGGCATACTGTTCCTTATCCCCTTCCGCAAGTACTTCGTGAAGGACATGCACGGCAAGTACCCCTTCCCCGAGGCCACGGCGACGACGCAGGTGCTGGTAAGCGGTGCCAAGGGTGGCGACCAGGCGAAGCCCCTTATCATCGCCGGACTGGTGGGTGGTCTCTACGACTTCATCGTGGCCACCTTCGGCTGGTGGAACGAGGTGGTGACAACACGCATGGTGGGCTTCGGCGAGACCATTGCCGAGAAGACGAAGCTGCTGTTCAAGGTGAACACCGGTGCCGCCGTGCTGGGCCTGGGCTACATCATTGGCCTGCGCTATGCGCTGTTCATCTGCCTGGGCTCTCTCGCCGTGTGGTGGCTCATAGTGCCGCTGATGTCGCTGCTGTTCCACGACACAGTGCTCAACCTGGGAGGTGAGACCATCACCACCCCCGTGGGGCAGATGTCGCCCGAGATGATCTTCAAGACCTACGCCCGCTCGATAGGCATCGGAGGCATCGCCATGGCAGGCATCATAGGCATCGTGAAGTCGTGGGGCATCATACGCTCGGCCATCTCGCTGGCAGGGCGCGAGCTGAAGGGCAACGCCGGAGGCGGGACAGAGGTGCAGCGCACACAGCGCGACCTCTCGTTCAAGTTCATAGGCCTTGCCGCCGTCACAGCCATCGTGGTGACCTTCGTCTTCTTCTGGCTGGGCGTGATGGAGAACCTGTGGTTTGCCATCGTTGCCATACTGCTGGTGACGTTCATCGCCTTCCTCTTCACCACCGTAGCGGCCAACGCCATCGCCATCGTGGGCAGCAACCCCGTGAGCGGCATGACGCTGATGACGCTCATCCTGGCCTCGGTGGTGCTCTCGGCCGTGGGTCTGAAAGGCACCAGCGGCATGGTGGCAGCACTGATCATGGGCGGCGTGGTATGTACGGCCCTGTCGATGGCCGGAGCCTTCATCACCGACCTGAAGATAGGCTACTGGCTGGGCAGCACACCACGCAAGCAGGAGTCATGGAAGTTCCTGGGCACACTCGTCTCGGCTGCCACCGTGGGCGGTGTCATCATGCTGCTCAACGAGACCTACGGCTTCACCTCCGGTCAGCTGTCGGCACCGCAGGCCAACGCCATGGCTGCTGTCATCGACCCCGTGATGAGCGGACAGGGAGCACCATGGGTGCTCTATGGCATAGGCGCACTGATAGCGCTGATTATCAACTTCGGCAAGATGCCGGCCCTGGCCGTAGCACTGGGCATGTTCATCCCACTGGAGCTCAACACCCCGCTGGTGGTGGGCGGTGCCATCAACTGGTGGGTGACCACCCGCTCGAAGGACAAGGCCGTGAACGAGGCTCGCGGTGAGCGCGGCACGCTGATAGCCAGCGGCTTCATTGCCGGTGGAGCACTGATGGGTGTGGTGAGCGCACTGATGCGCTTCTTCGACCTGAGCTTCATCAACGAGGAGTGGATGCGGAACCCGCTGTCGGAACTGGCAGCACTGGCGGCCTACATCCTGCTTATCGCCTATTTCGTCAGGGCAACGAAGACAGTTAAGAGTTAAGAGTTAAGAGTTGAGAGTTAAGAGTTAAGAGTTGAGAGTTAGGAGTTCTTTGCAAAGACCTCCGCGAAGCGCCTGAGCACCCACGGAGCGCAAGAAAGCGGCAGAGCCGAACGAAAGGAGTTAAAGGAGTTAAAGGAGTAAAAGGAGTTAAAGACAATACCTTGCAAGCGGTAGCAAACTCTTCACTAGAAAACATCGCGGTAGCAAATTCTTCACTCTTCACTCTTCATTCTTCACTAAAAAAAATATTGATTATGCAAGAGACAAGACAAAACAAGATATCACGACTGCTACAGAAGGAGCTGAGCCAGATCTTCCAGGAACAGACGCGCTCCATGCACGGCGTGATGGTGAGCGTGACAAGGGTGCGCATCAGTGCCGACCTGGGGGTATGTACGGCCCACCTGAGCATCTTCCCCTCGGAGAAGGCCGAGGAGCTGCTACAGAACATCAACCGCAACAACGCGCAGATACGCTATACACTGGGGCAGCGCGTGCGTCACCAGCTGCGCATCATCCCCGAGCTACGCTTCTTCATCGACGACTCGCTCGACTACATTGACCGGATAGATGAACTCCTTAAGAGTTAAGAGTGAAGAGTGAAGAGTTCAATGTCTTTTTCTTTTTACATAGCAAGGAGGTATCTCTTCTCAAAGAAGTCGACTAATGTCATCAATGTCATTAGCGGCATCTCCATGCTGGGCGTTGCCGTGGCATCGATGGCGATGGTGGTGACGCTGAGCGTGTTCAACGGCTTCAGCGACCTTGTGGCGTCGCTCTTCACCACCTTCGACCCACAGCTGGAGATAACCCCTACAGTGGGGAAGACAGCACCCGCCGACGACCCCGTGCTGGCAAAGATAAAGTCGATGCCCGAGGTGGAGGTGTCTAGCGAATGTGTGGAAGACCAGGCCCTGGCCATCTACCGCGACCGCCAGCTCATGGTAACGGTGAAAGGCGTGCAAGACAACTTTGACCGCCTGACACGCATACGCAGCATACTGCAGGGCGAGGGCGTGAGCATGATGCCTCCCGAGGGCATGGGACTCATGGCCGGCTCCGTCTTCTATGCCATCCCCGGCATCAGGGTGGCCCAGCAGCTGGGCATGAGCTACTACTTCGACGGTCCGTTGTATATCTATGCCCCGAAGCGTGAAGGGCAGGTAGACATGAACGACGTGGAGCGCAGCCAGGTGGTAGACTCTCTGTACTCGCCCCAGGGAGGCCTGGTGTTCAACGTGCAGCAGGGCAAGTACGACAAGGGCTACATACTCACCCACATAGGCTTTGCACGCCGCCTCTTCGACCAGCAGGGCATGCTCTCGTCGCTGGAGCTAAGGCTTAAGGCGGGCAGCGATTTCGAGACCGTAAAAAGTCGCATCCGCAAGCTGTGCGGAGACAAGTATAACGTGCGCGACCGCTATGAGCAGCAGGACGACACCTTCCGCATCATGAAGATAGAGAAGCTCATAGCCTATATCTTCCTTACCTTCATACTCATCGTGGCGTGCTTCAACATCATTGGCTCGCTCTCCATGCTCATCATCGACAAGAAGGCCGACGTGGAGACGCTACGCTCGCTGGGAGCCAGCGATAACCAGGTGTCGCGCATATTCCTCTTCGAGGGATGGCTCATCTCGGCCTTCGGAGCCGTGGTGGGCATCGCCATAGGTCTGTTGCTGTGCTGGCTGCAGCAGCAGTTCGGCATCATTGCACTGGGACAGTCGGAAGGCTCGTTCATTGTCGATGCCTACCCCGTGAGCGTTCACCCCTGGGACGTGGTGGTGGTCTTCGCCACCGTGATGGTGGTGAGCTTCCTCTCGGCATGGTACCCCGTACACCACTTCTCACGCCGCCTCTTCGTAAAGAACAATGAAAACCAAATAGACAAAAATGAATAAGACACTGAAACGCTGGCTGCCCGACGTGGTGGCTGTTGTATTGTTTGCCGTACTGGCATTCGCCTATTTCTATCCCGCCGACACCGAGGGCCGTATTCTCTATCAGCATGACACGTCGGCAGGTGTGGGAGCAGGCCAGGAAGCCAAGGAATATCTGGAGCGCACCGGCGAGCGCACCCGCTGGACAAACAGCCTCTTCGGAGGCATGCCCACCTACCAGCTGGCACCGTCGTACAGCAGCACCGCAGTGCTGTCGGCTGCCGAGAAGGCATACCACCTGTGGCTGCCCGACAACGTGTGGTATATCTTTGCCTATCTGCTGGGCTTCTACATCCTCCTCAGGGCACTCTTCGCTCCCGTCAAGGCCCCTGTGTTCAAGAGCGACGCCGATGAAGCCGCCGACCGCATGAAGCAGTCGGCAATAGCCATACTGGGAGCGGTGATGTGGGCCTTCAGCACCTATTTCCTCATTATCATAGGTGCAGGACACCTGTGGAAGGTGATGGCCCTGGCCTATCTGCCGCCAATGATAGCCGGCGTGCTCATAGCCTACCAGGGACGCTACATACCCGCACTCATCGTCACGGCCATCTTTGCCGCACTGGAGATACACGCCAACCACATGCAGATGACATACTACTATATGTTTATCATCCTCTTCATGGTGGTGGCATACTTGGTGGAAGCCATTCGCGAGAAACGAATGGCACAGTGGCTCAAGGCCACCGGGGTGTGCATTGTAGGTGGACTGCTGGGCGTGCTGGTCAACATCTCCAACATCTACCACACGTGGGAGTACTCGCAGCAGACCATGCGCGGCGGCACAGAGCTGACGAAAGGCGACGGACAGACATCGACCGACGGCGGACTGGACCGTGAGTACATCACACAGTGGAGCTACGGCATAGACGAGACGTGGACACTGCTCATTCCCAATGCCAAAGGCGGCGCTTCAGGCCTGCTAGCCAACAACGAAGACCTAATGAAGGAGTATGCCAACGGCCAGGCGGTGTCGTTCTTCTCCGAGGTGTTCCGCACCAACCCCTACCAGATGTTCTCGTCGTACTGGGGCACACAGCCCTTCACGGCAGGACCCGTCTATGTGGGGGCCTTCGTGCTCACCCTGTTCATACTGGGACTGTTCCTAGTGCGAGGACCTGTGAAATGGGCACTGCTGGCGGTAACGCTGCTGGCGATAATGCTGTCGTGGGGCAAGAACTTCATGGGGCTTACCGACTTCTTCATTGACCACGTGCCACTGTACGCCAAGTTCCGCACGGTGTCGTCGATACTTGTTATCGCCGAGTTCACCATACCCCTGCTAGCCATCATAGCCATGAAGAAGGTCATCGACGACCCCGCCATACTGAGCCGCAAGATAAAATATGTCTATGCATCGTTTGCACTGACAGGAGGTCTAGCACTGCTCTTCGCCCTGATGCCCAACGTGTTCTTCGACCTCACCTCTACCGATGCCGAGTCGATAGGCAGGCTCAACTCTCAGGTGAGCGGGGCTCTGTCACAGTATCCCGACATGATGTCGCAGTACCAGGGAGTGACGGCAGGGCTGGCCGAGAGCCTGCACCGCATGCGTACCAGCGTGTTCACTGCCGACTGCTGGCGCTCGTTCATCATCATCACCATCGGCATGCTGCTGCTACTGCTCTACAAGGCACGCAAGCTGAAGGCCCTGCCCACCGTGACACTGATAACAGTGCTGTGCCTGGTAGACCTGTGGCAGGTGAACAAACGCTACCTTAACGACAAGATGTTTGTCGATGCAAGCATCAAGCAGACGGCACACGTGATGAAGCCCGTCAACCAGAAGATACTAGAAGACAAGACGCTCGACTACCGCGTGCTGAACTTTGCCAGCGACACCTTCAACGAGAACGAGACAAGCTACTACCACAAGTCGGTGGGAGGCTATCACGCCGCCAAGCTGGGACGTTACAACGAGCTTATCGCCGCCTATATTGGGCCCGAGATGCAGAACACCATAGAGGTGCTGAAGCAGAGCCGCATGCCGCTCGACTCCATCCCCGGCGACAGCATCTTCCCCGTCATCAACATGCTCAACACCAAGTACTTCATAGTGAGCGACAATGACGCGCTGACCAACCCCTTCGCACAGGGCAACGCTTGGTTTGTGGACAAGCTGACCTACGTGGCCGATGCCAATGCCGAGCTGGGCGGTCTGGCACAGGCCGACCTGCGCCATGAGGCCGTGGCCGACAAGAAGTTTGAGCAGGTACTGGGACAGCCTGCCGCTGCCGACTCTGCCGCTGCCATCAAGCTCAACAGCTATGAGCCCAACGAGCTGAAGTACACCGTAGACAGCAAGACAGGAGGCGTGCTCGTCTTCTCGGAGATATACTACCCCGGATGGACAGCTACCGTCGACGGCAAGGAAGCCAGCCTGGGACGGGTGAACTACGTGCTACGTGCCATGCGCGTTGAACCCGGTCACCACGACATAGTGCTCACCTTCCACCCGCAGACGGTGAAGAACACCGAGACCATTGCCTATATTGCCATGGCAATACTCGTGGTGCTCATACTGGCCGTCGTTGCCCTGAGACTAAAGAAAAGGAAGGCAGGCATAGAAAAGCAGAGATGAAAGAGACACGAGTGCTACACGAGATAACTCCACTGGCCAAGGACGACTTCATGTATGTTGCCGACCGCCACAAGAAGGAGTTTACCTACCCCATACACTGCCACGACATCTTCGAGCTCAACTTCGTAGAGAACGCAGCCGGATGCCGACGCACCGTGGGCGACAGCAGCGAGGTGATAGGTCCCGTCGACCTGGTGCTCATCACCAGTGCCGACCTGGAACATGTGTGGGAGCAGCATGAGTGCAGAAGCGAAGACATACACGAGATAACGGTGCAGTTCTACATCAACTTCACCGACGAGGACAGCATCTACCACACCAAGCCCTTCAACTCTATATATAAGATGTTCGTGCGCGCACAGAAAGGCCTCGCCTTCCCCATGCAGGCCGTCATGCAGGTGTATTCCAAGCTTACCCACCTTTCGGAACAGAAGGAGGGCTTCTATGCCGTTTGCGACCTGATGACCATCCTCTACGAGCTGTCGAAGGCCGACGGCACCCGCGAGCTGTCGTCATCGGCCTTTGCAAAGGTAAACGTGGAGAGCGACTCCAGAAGGGTGCTCAAGGTGAAGAACTACATTGAGCTACACTACCGCGAGGAGCTGCGGCTGTCGCAGCTCAGCTCGCTTGCCGGCATGACCGACTCGGCCTTCAGCCGCTTCTTCAAACAGCGCACGGGAAAGACCCTAAACGAGTATGTGGTGGACATCAGGCTAGGACATGCAACACGCCTGCTGGTAGACACCACACATGCCGTCTCAGAGATATGCTACGAGACGGGCTTCAACACCATATGCAACTTCAACCGGCTGTTCAAGAAACGAAAAGGGTGCAGCCCCACAGAGTTCCGCAACAAATACAGAAAGACAAAAATCATTGTATAGACAGTAGTCTGAATGCCCGGGCGACAAAGCCGCCAGGCACCAGACCATGAAACGAATAATAAGTAAAAGAAAATGCAAGACATCAGAAACATTGCTATCATTGCGCATGTAGACCACGGAAAGACAACACTTGTAGACAAGATGATGCTGGCCGGCAACCTGTTCAGAGAAGGACAGAACCTCTCGAACCAGGTGCTCGACGCCAACGACCTGGAACGAGAGAGAGGCATCACCATTCTCTCGAAAAACGTGAGTATCAACTGGAAAGGAACCAAGATAAACATTATCGACACTCCGGGACACTCTGACTTCGGCGGAGAGGTGGAGCGCGTGCTCAACATGGCCGACGGATGTCTGCTGCTGGTAGATGCCTTCGAGGGGCCTATGCCCCAGACGCGCTTCGTGCTGCAGAAGGCACTGGAGATAGGACTGAAGCCCATAGTGGTGGTGAACAAGGTAGACAAGCCTAACTGCAGGCCTGAGGAGGTCTACGAGATGGTGTTCGACCTGATGTTCTCGCTCAACGCCACCGAAGACCAGCTGGACTTCCCTGTGGTCTACGGCTCGGCAAAGAACGGATGGATGGGCGAAGACTGGCAGAAACCCACCGACAACATCACCTACCTGCTAGACAAGATAGTGGAGGTGATACCTGCACCGAAGATGCTGGAGGGAACACCACAGATGCTCATCACCTCGCTCGACTACTCGAGCTATACAGGCCGTATAGCCGTTGGCAGGGTGCATCGCGGCACGCTGAAAGACGGCATGCAGATAACCATTGCCCACCGCGACGGCTCTATGGAAAAGACGAAGATAAAGGAGCTGCACACCTTCAACGGCATGGGACACCAGCGCACCGACATGGTGGAGTGCGGAGACATCTGCGCCGTGATAGGACTGGAGAAGTTTGAGATTGGCGACACCATCTGCGACCTAGAGAACCCCGAGCCCCTACCGCCGATAGCCATTGACGAGCCTACCATGTCAATGCTGTTCACCATCAACGACTCGCCTTTCTTCGGCAAGGAGGGAAAATATGTTACCAGCCGACACATTGCCGACCGCCTGCAACGGGAGCTGGAGAAGAACCTCGCACTGCGCGTGGAACAGTTTGAAGACTCTACCGACAAGTGGATAGTGTCGGGACGTGGCGTGCTGCACCTCAGCGTGCTCATCGAGACCATGCGCCGCGAAGGCTACGAGCTACAGGTGGGACAGCCACAGGTGATATACAAATGGCAGGAGGTCGCTTCGCTCTCAGGTTCTGAGGTCGCTTCGCTCTCAGGTTCTGAGGTGGAGAATGTAACCTCACCTCAAAACCTCAAAACCTCAAAACCTCAAAACCTAATCAAGTGCGAACCTATTGAAGAACTTACCATCAACGTGCCCGAAGAGTTTGCATCGAAGATGATTGACATGGTGACACGGCGCAAAGGAGAGCTGACATCAATGATTTCACAAGGAGAGCGCACCAACCTGCAGTTCCTCATTCCCTCGCGAGGCATCATCGGCCTGCGCACCAACGTGCTTACCGCCAGTCAGGGCGAGGCCATCATGGCTCACCGCTTTGAGGACTACCAGCCTTACAAGGGCGACATTGAGCGCCGCGTCAACGGCTCGATGATAGCCCTGGAGACGGGCACCGCCTACGCATACGCCATAGACAAGCTGCAGGACAGAGGAAAGTTCTTCATCGACCCGGGCGACGAAGTGTACATGGGACAGGTGGTTGGCGAGCACGTACACGACAACGACCTCGTGATCAACGTGTGCAAGGCCAAACAGCTCACCAACGTCCGGGCATCGGGCAGCGACGAGAAGGCACGCGTCATCCCCAAGGTCATCATGTCGCTTGAGGAGTGCCTGGAGTATATCAAGGAAGACGAGTTGGTGGAGGTGACACCCAAGTCGATGCGCATGCGCAAGGCCATCCTCGACCACGACCAACGAAAAAAGGCTAGCAGATAAGAAAGCAAGCAGATATAAGTAAAAGGGCAAGGAAATGAATCCTTGCCCTTTTTACTTTATTAGTCCAAATCTTACAATTATGGACCTGCATACTTGCCCTCACACAAAGGGCAAGTTGCTTTCAGCCCAAAATCCTTACAGCTTCGGGCCTGCATACTTGCCCTCACACAAAGGGCAAGTTGCTTTCAGCCCAAATCTTACAGCTTTGGTCCTGCAGCGACGAGAGCCTTGCCGGCCTCGTTGCCCTCGTACTTCTTGAAGTTCTTGATGAAGCGGGCAGCCAGGTCCTTTGCTTTCTCTTCCCACTCATCGCGGTTCTGATAGGTGTCGCGGGGGTCTAGGATGCCCCATGCCACGCCGTTGAGCTGTGTGGGAACCTCGAAGTCGAAGTAAGGAATCTTCTTCGTGGGAGCGTTCAGGATGTCACCACCCAGGATGGCGTCGATGATACCACGTGTATCCTTGATAGAGATACGCTTGCCAGTGCCGTTCCAGCCGGTGTTTACCAGGTAAGCCTTGGCACCGCTCTTCTCCATGCGCTTCACCAGCTCCTCAGCATACTTCGTAGGATGCAGCTCGAGGAAGGCCTGGCCGAAGCAAGCGCTGAAGGTAGGAGTGGGCTCAGTGATACCACGCTCTGTACCAGCCAGCTTAGCGGTGAAAC
>CAMYZK010000036.1 GCA_947303825.1 uncultured Prevotella sp.
AATGTTGTTCGACGTGCGGAAGACGTAGCTCAGGCCGATGTCTTGCTTGTTGTCGTCGAGGAAGGCCGAGCCATCGGTATCCTTGATGGTGTGGTTGGCAGCTTTGAATGCGTTGAAGTCTGTCTGGTCCATGATATAGGTACCGGCAGCATACTCCGTGCCGTCGATGAGGCAGGGCACGCTGTTCACGAAAGTCTCGGTGACAAAGAACTGTCGGTCGGCATACGACATCTGCTGCCAGTCCCACCAGGTGACTACCTGGTTCAGGGTGTAGCTTTCGTTGTCGTTGTTCACCCACACCTCTTCGAGGGGTTTGCCGTTGATGTCGTTAGAGCCAATCTTCACCTTGTTGCCGTTGGCATCTTTGGTGTAGTAGGCATAGAGGTTGGGCTTTACGTTGAGCAGCTGCAGGCGTCCGTGCGAGGCAGCGGTAATGGTGAGTGGCAGGTGCACCTCCTTAGAGTAGGCGTTGGCCGAGCCGGTATATGCCGACAGCTTCTGGTCGTAGATGTAGACGGCACCCTTCACATACCAATAGTGGCCCTCGGAGTAGTTGTCCGAGCCAATGATATAGGCATTGTTGGTGGGGTAGCAGTCGTCGACGATGGTCTTGCTGGGATGGATGAAGTTGCCCGAGGTCTGGTAGGGCATGGTAGCGTAGGCAGTGCCACCGCTGATGACTTTTCCTCCTGTTGCAGGCCATTGGCTGTTGTCCCACTGTGGATCGTGATCGGTAATGCCGTCAGCTGTTTCCTGATCTGGTGTGGAATAGCGGTAGCACTTGTAGGTGCGTGCCGCGTCGCCTGCCTTCTGGTTGTATTCCGACAACAGCACGTTCACTTTGTTTTCATAATACATTGGCACGCGGTGCTCGTTCTTGGCGTAGACGAAACCGCCGCCCACCATGTCTTTCTTCACGTTGATGAGGTCTAGCTCTACCACGCCGGTAATGTATCCGTAGTCCTTATGTGTCTCGGTGCTGTTCTCGGTAGTGAGCTCAAGGAACACACCGGAAGCCAGGGCCACCTGGTTCTTGCTACAGCCGTTGTTGCGGTCGCTCTTCGGGGCACCGTTGCCATAGCGTTGCGACTTGAAGGAGTAGTAGGTGGTGTTGTCTACTAGCTCAGTAGTACCGCCTTTCTCCTTGTAGATGCGTGGGTCGCCAAACTCCACGTCGCTGGTGAGGTTGCCCATGTAGTTCACTATGCTGTAGATGCCGAAGTAGTTGCCGTGTATGTAGTTGTCGTCTCCCTCGTTGTCGTCTCCCTCGTTTTCGGCTACTCCGGGCACCTTTGTGCGCTGCTTGTTGAGCGACAGCTCTCCCACGCGGTTGATGGTGTACTCAATGTCCTCGCCAATCTCTGCGACGCGGTCTTTGGCTCCCTGCAGCACCATGCGGCTGCCGAAGACGCCGCAGAAGTCGGCACGCTGGATGGTGTTGAGCAGTCGGCCGGCATAGATAGAGCAGAAGCCGTAGGGGGTGAAGGCATTGACGGCGGTGTCGCCATACTTCTCTACCAGCTTGAGGTAATCTTCTTCCTTCACCACGTCGCCCTCCTTGTAAGGCTCGTCGAGGGTGATGTTGAATTTGCATACGTACTGCAGCTGGAAGTAGGCGCGCTCGCGGTTGGATAGTGTGCGATACTCGTCGAGGGTGATTTGCGACTCCAGTCCGTAGTAGTCGGTGCCGTAGTTGGTGATGTTCAGCTCGCGGTAGCCATGCACCAGCGAGAGGTTGCCGCCGCCGTAGATACCGCCGGTATGCTCGGTGCCTATGGTGATGAAGTCTCGGTGGAAGATGTCGTAGAGTGTTGCCGTGGTGTTGCCGTACACCGTGGTGGCGTTGGCATAATGGGTGTCGCTGTTCGACGACACGTTACCTCCGCCGAAGACGCCGTTGTGTATCAGGATGCCGCGCTCGCTGCCGTCGGCATTGGTGGTGACGAGGTTGTTCCACGCCGCAGCCCACTGCTTGGTGGTCTTGTCCTTACCAGCCAGCGTGTTCAGGTAGTCGGTGGGCACATAGTCGTATTCGTTGTAGGTCGTTCCGTTGAAGGTGATGCTGCTGCCGCCGGGCTTGACTTGCAGCTCGGGTGCGATGACCACCTTGCAGTCTTCGGTGAGGGCCAGCTTCTGCTGTGTCCAGTTGTTCTTTTTGTCTTCAGGCAGATTGCGGTATGCTATCTCGCTTATCAGCTGGTCTTTCTCGTAGTTGTCGTATGCCGTGTTGCACTTGTAGTCGTTGCTGTAGTAGTAATAGTGACCGGGCGATCCAGTGCCGGTATTGCCGCTGGCATTGTTGGAGAATCCTCTGCTGTAGACGTAGCCTATGTCGCCTCCGCCGAACACGTTGCCATAGCCCTCGGCAACGCCCTCCTTGGTGCCCACCTCACCGCCGTAGATGTATACCTCGGTTTTGCCGAAGACATAGCCGTCGGTGTAGAGGGTGCCCTGCTGTCCGTAGCCAAAGACGTTGTAGCCCTTGCCTCCGCCGAAGACGTTGTGCTTCACATGGCCGTTGTACATCTCAATGTGTGTGCCGCCGTCCTTGTGAATGACCTTCAGCGTGCGTGTGGCGTTGGCCTCGCCGCTCTCCTTGGTCTCGCCACGGCCCACGGTGGCTATCTCGCCGCCGCCTATCATGCTGTTGCGCACCACGCCGCCATACATCTTTATGTTGGTATAGTCAACACTGCTTCTCACGTCGTAGCCGCCGCCGAAGAGGTTGCCGCAGTCGGCCAGGCGGCCCTTGCCCTTCCACACCTGCTCGTTGTTGATGGTCTCATAGTAGGTCTCGTCGTCTACCTTCTCCTGATAGTAGCCGCCGCCGTCGGTGTAGTAGGGTAGTGTGCCCTCTTCGGGCTTGGTGTTGGTGAAGGCATAGCCAATGTAGCCGTTGTTCAGCACGAGGTTGGCCGTTCCGAAGACGGCACCGCCCTCACCGCCGCTGTAGGCATTGCGCTGTATGGCGGGAATGCCCTTCAGGAATCCGTAGCCGTTGGGGAACCGCTCGGTGTCGCTGCTGTCGAAGCCCGACTGGTCGCTGCGTATGCCTATCACCACGTGGGTCTCGCCAGGAATGTCTTCCGAGGGGACGGGCACCTGGGTGGTGACTTGTTTCCCCTCTTCGTCGAGGACGGGCTGGTTGTTGTCGTCGAGCACATTAACGGTGACGTAGTGGGCTTTGCCCACGTCGCCTTTCCATCCGCCGCCATAGACGTTACGCAGCGTGCCGCCCTCTATGTATGCGGTGGCACTGGCCGTGAAGTCTTTGGCTTCATATTTGTCCAGTACATGGCCGCTGGTGCCGGCAGCATAGATGTCTTTTGCGACGGTGCCGCCGAGCAGGTCGATATAGGTGGTGCCGCTAACGGTGGCATTCTCACCCAGGCCGCCACCGTAGGCATAGTTCTCTACCCTGGCACCTTTGTTGATGTGTACGTTGGTGTTGTACTTCTTTCCATCCAGGCTGACAGCATGAGCCAAGGGGCTGTTGAGGCCGTCGTCTAGGGTGAACGACTCGCCGTCTTTGTCGGTGTAGGTGATGCTGGTGTTTTCATATCCGGGCAGACTGAGGTCGAGCGCCTCACCTTCCTCCTTCCTCCATTCGCGCAACGACTCCAGGTTGAGCACCATGCCGTCGCTGCCGCCGCCGTAGACCTCCCATACGCGTGCACCGCTGTTGAGGTTCACCTCCGTGTATTGCGACCAGGTGTCCTTACCTTTACCGGCACCGAAGACGGTGGCCAGATAGCCGTTCTCCTTGTCCGACCATACGGGCACGTCGATGTTCACCTGTCCGTAGAGGGTGCGGTCGGCCGAGTTGTTTCCGCCGAAGATGTTCTTCACGCGAGCTGCCTCGCTGTGGTAGTTGACCTGGGCCTCATAAACATCGCAGGGAATGTTGGGGTTTTCACCAAAGCCACCGCCGAAGATGTTGTCGAGCTGAATGGTGGAGCCGTCAGGCACGTTGACCACCGTGCGGCGTGTGATGCCCTCGTCGAGGCTGCCTCCGAAGGCGTCCTTCACCTGTCCGCGCATCAGGTCGATGACGGCAGAGCACTTGTCAAGGTTGAAGCCGGAGGCCAGGGTTGTGGTTTTGTCGTAATACATGCCGACGCCGCCGAAGGCTCCTGCCCCGAAGACCTCCATGTCCTTGTATTTATCCCACTCCTGCGGTATGTCGATGAGCACATAGCTGCGGTTCTGCAGCAAGTCGCGCTCTTTTTCATTATTGATGCCCTCACCAGCACCAAAGAGTCGCTTCACCATGTTCTCGTCGTTGGTATAGGAGGGGCGGAAGTTCACAAAGGCATTGTCCGAGCGGGGTTTGCTGTAGCCTGGACGGGCATCGCCCTTAGTCTTGTCATCGGGAATATCAGTAGCTGTTTCGGAGTAGAAGAATTCACCCAGTTCTTTAGCTGTATAGTCGTAAGCACCATAGCATCCTGCGAAGATTTCATCGGCATGCCCCTGCAGATACTCGGTATAGGCAGAGGCCGTGAGCACGTCGGGGATGTCCTTGTGGTCGGCATTATAGACCATGCCCGAGACTTCGCTGCGCACACGGTTCTGGAAGGTGCCCGAACCCAGGATCTTTCCGCCCATGTCGTTGCCGCCGAAGGTAGCGTCGCGCACCCAGGGGAAGCCCTCCTCGTAGTACATGTCTTTGGCGAGAAGGCTGTAGCCGTTCTCCATCGTGCTGCCAAGCTTGCCCATAAGGTTTTTGTAGTCTTCCTTCACCTTGCGGCCTATGTAGGTCTCGGCATGGCCCAGCACGTCGGCATTACACGATCCGGCTATGCTTTGGTAGATGCGGCCCTTGCCTAAGTTGAGAATCGTATTGCCACAGATGGGACCAATGTATCCGCCGCCATAGAGAAACTCGCTTTCTGACATCAAGGGACTGCTTTCCGCTCTTTTCGACACACCGGCGTATTCGCCCCTGAGGTTGACATAGCAACTGTACTTCGGGTCGTATTTGAACAGCTTTCCGTTGAAGGTGTATTCTTTCGTGGCTTCGTTATAGGTATGGTCATCCTTATGAGCATCGTCGGGTGTACGGGTGTTTCCCTGTGCGTCGACGAGGGGCTTGCCTATGACGCCCTCCTCGCTGCCACCGAAGATTTGGAAGGTGTAGCCGGCGTTGAGGTTGACGGTGGTAGAGCCCCATATCTCCGTGGCCTGACCCTTGCCGCCGCCATAGACGGTAAGGGCCTCTCCCAGGGCGTCCATGCCCTGTGTGCCGAGGATGACGCCCGTCTTGCGCTCGGTGATGTTATAGCTTGAAATCTCGTCTAAGATAACCTCACCTTGACCGTCTTCCACCGTCACGTCGAAGAGTTGGCTAGGGTCGGCGGTAGTACTGTTAAGGTTGATGACCACATTGCCGTTGACAAGACCGCTGGAGTAGCAGCCACCATAGATGTTGCCACCATAGAGACGGCGGGCGAGGTCGTCTTTTGTTGCTTTATCGCCAGTGCCCGAGGTCACGGGCTCCACCTGGGCGTATGTTCCCTCATCGGCATTGTAAGTGCGGACATCTACGGTGTTCCACTCCAAGGCTGTTCCTGCTGCGTTCCACCGCTTGGGCTCCAGCTTCATTCCGCTTATGTTGAGAACAGTCTTGTTGCCCGTTCCCTCCTCGGGGGCGCCAATGATGCCTCCCTCGTAGAGGGCGTTATAGTCTGTTGCTTCGACGATGGCGTTGTTGCAGCCGCCAACGAGTTTGTCGAAAATCACCACCTCGTGGCTGAAGTTTATCTCCTCGCACGCCTTTTCCTTCTTCATGCTACCCCTGTTGCCGCCGCAGTAGAAGGAGCCGAAATAGGAAGTATGTGGTTTGTAAGTTTTGTTGCTGTCGTCGGGGCCGTCGAAGACCACGCTGGGTATGACCGACATGGTTGCCCCTTCCATGTAGGCTTCAAACTGTGCGGCATTGGTAAGGTCGACAGACTTGCAGAACATGCTGCCATCGGAAGTAAGGTCTGTCCTGCGCATGGTCTTGAGCACGCCTTCAAGTATGTAGTTGTCCTTTTCTTCGACGTTGTACTTCACCATATCCTCACCGTTGTTGCCCAGGAACACGTTGTTGGCAATGACATACGAGCCAATCTTCAGCTCTACCTTGGGGTTGGGCTTGTCGGTCTTCAGCGTAGCGCTGTTGCCGCCCAGGTAGATGGAGCCTTTTACGATGGTGGGTTCGGCCTCTGTTCCCCATAGGTGTACCGACACCTGCTCAGCGTTGGGGCGGTAGGCGTTGAGGGCCTCAATGGTCTTGATGGGGTCGTTGTCGTCGGGGCTGGTGAATATCAGGTCGCCGTATGTCTGTTGGTCTTTAACGCTAGTGTTGTTGGTATAGGGATAGGAGCCGTTGCCGCCACCGTAGATGTTGCCATAGATGGTGGTGTGTATGCCCACGGCATTGCCACCGTAGACCTTTCCCGTAACGTCGTTGCCGCCATAGACGTTGATGACGTGTCCGCCCTGTACGAGCACGCGTGCCGAGAAACCATCGGGGAAGTAGTACTTGCGGGTGTTGCCGTCGAAGTTGACACTCTCCACCACGGGGTAGTTGGCAGGACGCACATCGGCCATGCGGCAGCCGCCGTAGACGTTCTCTATTATCAGCTTGTCCTTTGTGGCTTCAGGCGGGGCGATTTCGAGCAGCAGGCCGTCGGCACTGGTCATCTCGCCACGGTTGCCGCCGGAGTAGAGGTTGCGTATCTTGCCCTGCTTCAGGTTCCAGACGGGGCGGATGGCCATGGGTGCCATGTTGTTGCCGCCGAAGAAGCTGCCTATCTGGTACTGATCGCTGGAGGGGTAGGAGTAGGTGGTGTTGATGCCCATCTTCTCCGTTATGCGGTTGTCCTTGGTGATGAGGTTGGTGCCGTTGTCGTCGAGTACCTCGGTTACCACGTCGCTAGGGTTGTCGAGGCATATCACCGTCTTCTCCTTCACGGTGACGTTGTTGCCGCCGCCGTAGGCATAGACGATAGAGCCGCCGAGAAGCTCCAGGTAGGTCTTGCCCACCTCGGGCTTGGTGACGTTGGTGATTTGCGTGTCGTCGGCCAGCGTCACGTCATACTTGATGTTGCCGTTGTCGTCTTTCTCCACCTGCTGCTGTCCGCCCTCTCCCGTAACGGTTCGCTCGGTGTAGGTGTAGGAGCCGTTGCCGCCTCCGAAGAGCTGACCAATGTAGATTTTCTCTCCTGTGCCCAGTGTCTTGACGTCGCTGGTGGTCCGATAGCCTGCATCACCCTGGCTGAGGTTGTTTGCCGTGTTATATGCATCGCATTCCTCCTGCGTGTAATAGGTGTTGCCCGTGTAGTTAGACGAGATGCGCACGAAGGCGTTCCAGGTGTTGTCAATGTTGTTTTCGGTTGTCTGAGTCAGCTCTGTAGGCAGCGTTGTGCCAGAGCCAATGATGCCCGAGATGTCGTTGCCGCCATACACATAGTTGATGAGTATGAAGTCGGAGTCATGGTCGCCGTCGATGTTCACAAAGGCACTGCCCCCCACGTCGGCCATGCGTGCTCCGCCGTAGACGGAGTTGAGGTCGCCTGCACGGACGTTCACCGTGGTGTTTCCTGTTACGATGCCCTCGTTGCCGCCGCCATAGACGTTACCGCCAATGGTAATCTGGCTGCGCACCGGCAGGGCCAGCAGCAGCAATAGCAGCAGGGCTATAGTGGCTATGCGCCTTATGGGGATTATGGGACTTATGTGGCTTATGTGGCTCATGTGGCTTATGGTATGAAATTGGGCTGGTCCCAGTCGGTTTCGGAGAGGGTGTGCAGGTAGGTGGGGTTCACCGTTATCTGTATCTTGTGCTTCAGGCCGGGTGCCCTATTTAATATCTTTGTCTTTATGCTCTGTGTGTCGAAGCTGTTCACGGCAACGTCGTCGCTGCGTATGACCACGCCCTTGCTGTCGAGCACGTCGTAGGTGGTGGTGAGACGGAACCAGCGCTGCTCGGGAGAGGCCAGGCAGAAGCCGAAGCTCTCGTAGGTAGTGGCGTTGAGGCGGCCTTTAGTGTTATCGTTATCGTTTTCGTTATCGTAGAAGGTAACGCTGCGGTTGCCGTTGTTCGACTGGAAGGTGATGCCCTCGATGGGGCTGTCGCCGGTGGTGTTGGCCCTGAGGGTGACGGTGGCGTTGACCGAGCGTATGGCGTTGGTGCCCGAGAGGTCGAGGGCCTCCAGGCTGAGCTTCTTGATGCGTATGGTGCGCAGGGCGGCGTAGGTGGCATCCATCTTGAACTCGAAGAAGTAGCGCGAGTAGAGATGGTCGAGCAGCATGCAGGCATAGTCGGTGATGCTGCCCTCGCTCTCTTCTGAGAACTGGTAGCTGAACGTTCCCTGCTGTAGTGTGACGTTGTCGTCCTTGCCATTGAGTTTCTTTGCCCCGACGATGACGCAGGGGTCGCTCATGGTGACGGCCTTCAGGCCTCTGATGGTGAGTATGGCACCGGTGGAGTAGCTGGCCTCGTAGGTGTCGTTGGGCTTCAGCAGGCGGGTGATGCTCACCTGGTCGCTGGCGTTGTCGGCATCGAGTGGTATGAAGCCGTAGAGCAGGTAGGTGCTGCTGGGGTCGGTGATGGTGACGTTGGCCTGCCAGTCCTTGTTGTCGTTGTTCTGGAAGCGCAGCAGACGGGAAGTGACGTCCGACGAGGTGGGGTTGTCTTTCGAGTTGGCTATGAACAGCAGCATGTTGGGCGTGGCACCGGGATTGAGGGTGGTATAGTCTTCCCAGTCGGTAGTGGGGGCGGGGAAGCTGACGGCACGAGTGGTGGAGAACTCCTGGTCGATGTCGGCAAACTGCCGGCTGCCCAGCGATACGCTGAGCGTCCTGCCTCCTGTGTCGGGGTCGTCGGCACATGCTGCCAGCAGCAGTGTTGCCGTGAGCAGCACTGTCGTGAGGAGTGGTGTTATGTGCAGTGTCTTGTTCATATTACCAGTTGTATACCTCGTGCTCGCCGATGTCGCCGTTCAGCCATACCTTTACGCCGGCCTTCACGGTGTCGAAGAGTCGTAGCTTGTCGCTGCTCAGGCTGGGCAGTGAGTTGTAGGCCTGCTTCAGGCTGCCTATGTTGAGCTGTATGGTGGTCTTGTATCCTCGCGTCATGACGCGCTTCTGATAGTCTTTCTCCTCGGTGTAGCTGTCGCCGGAGGGCAGCACAGATGCCACGAGGTAGAATTTCGTTCCTTTGTAGATGGTGCCGTTCTCGCTGATGAAGTCCTGCACGTTGTTCTCAAACTCCAGCACCACCTTGATGGCCTCCTCGTCCTTGGTCTGCAGGGTGAGGGTGTAGACGGGGTTGGAGTATTGGTCTTCGGCAGTGGGGTCGTCGAAATACTTGCCGTAGATATGGGCCACGGGGGTGCTGCCGTTGCTCATCCCCTCGGTGTCGTAGATGACGTATTGCTTCAGGTCGGGAGCATTGGGGGCGTCGCTCACGTTGGGGTGGAAGTCGAAGTTCTGTTCCACCTGCCCGCCCACCAGTATGGCGGTAAGGGGGAACGACCCGTTCTCGATCCACACCTTGCTCTCATCCACGTTGGTATGCTTGCTGTCATCGTCGAGCAGATAGTACCTGTCATCGTCAGTCTTCGTGACAGATGCCTTTACCTTTACCTCCAGGCATGCCACGGCATATCGCAGGGGGTCGATGAGTGCTATGGAGCGGGTGTCGGTGTCTACCGCCGTTCCCTCGTCATACTCGCCCTTGTTCTCGTAGTTCTCGTCGAGGAAGTCGGCCCACGAGGAGGTGCCTTCACTGTATTTGTCTTTCTTTGAGGCGTTGGAGGTGTAGATGCGGGTGTTGGCAAAGTAGTAGAGCTCGGCAGGATAGGTGTAGTCGCCCTGCTTGCTGTTGTTTTTGTTGTAGACGTAGTCTGCTGCGGTGTCGTCCCATTTCACCTCCTCGTATTCAAACTTGTGCGAAGAAGTGTTCCAGGTCATCACGGCTGCGCCGTCGGGCAGGCCGGCAGGGTAGGTCAGGGCGTTCTTGAATGCCTTGACGAATGGTTTGTTGTCGTTGTCATTCTCAACAACCACATATTCGGTGTTGTGCATGGCCGTGGTTATGGTTGTGCCCACATCGGCCAGGCCTTTGAGTATGGGGTAGGCCTTGTTGACGTATGCAATGATATTGGTGCTGGAGCCTGCTATGCCCTGGGGCACACCGCTGACGATGTTTACAAACTCGTCGAAAGCTTTCTTCTGGTTGGTGCCCTCGTGCTCATACCATTTTTTCGTCTCTTCGCCGTCGGTGTACTCTGCGCTGGCGATAGCATTCATATAGTTGAGGACGGTCTTGGCGTTGGCGAGTGCAGCATCCTTCTCTGTCTGAGAGGGATAGATCTGGGTGGGGGTGATGGTGATATTGTCGAGGCTGAAGTTGGTGATGGTGCTTATAGTGCCCAGGAAGTCTTGATTGCTGTTCTGGTTTTTGTATTCAACGTTCAGCGAGCCGTTTTCTTTCTTGTTGGTGCTTGCAGGCACTGCCTTTCCGTATGCCAGGAACGAGGTGGTGCCGGTTTTCATGCGGGTCACGTCCATGTCGTAGCATTTCATGGGTATAGCCTGTGTGCCGGCATCCAGTGTGAGGCCACCGTTGGTGAGCAGGCCCAGCGAGGTGTCGGTCTTCTTTATTCTTCCCTCACTCTCTACCTTGAAGGGAATGAGCCAGAGGTCTTGTATGCCTCTGAAGTTCTTGTTGCTCTGTATGACGGTGGTGGTGAGGCGGGTGTCGGGGGCTGTTCCCTCGGGTGCCACGCTGAGTGCCAGCTCTACGGGCATGGAGATGGGGGGAACGTCGGGCCCTTCGGTATCTTCGGTCGTGCTGCAAGCCACCATAGCCAGGGTGCATAGCAAGGCAACAGCGCACCAATGGCACGCTTTCACTTGGCTATGTCTCTCCCTGCCATTCTTGCGCCCTGTTTTTCGACGGGGTGTCAGGAGTAGGGCGGTGGTGTCGTGGCGGGACTGTTGCTTGCAGCTTTTCATTACTTTTTTCCAAGCGGGTGAACCGCTTGGCACTGTTTGTTTTTTTTCCAAGCGGGTGAACCGCTTGGCACTGTTTGTTTTTTTTTCAAGCGGGTGAACCGCTTGGCACTGTTTTTCTTATAGCACGGGGTTGTACTCGCCGGCGGAGTTCCAGTTGAGGGTGATGTTGACACCCACATTGTTCTTTCCTCCGTTGAGTGTTGCCGCCCCGTTGGGTGTTATCTTTGCCTTCAGCACCTTCACCTCGCCGGCATGCAGCTCCTGGTTGACGAACAGCTCTGTCCTGGTGATGCTGCCGTTGGCGGTCTTGACATAGACGTCGAGCTTCCATGGGGAGTCTTCGTTCACGGTCTTCACGAAGGGGTTGTTGATGTCAATGACGAGGCGTGTCTGTTTGTCACGGCTGGCACCGTGGGCGGTTGCTGCGGGCTTCGACGGGAAGTTGACAGAGCAGAAGGCAAGGTGGCTGCCTTTCTCTCCATCGGTGATTTTCGTTGTCCTCACTACCGGCGGTGTGGCGTTGAACAGGAAGGTGCTGTCGCAGATGTTGAACGCCGATGCAAAGCCGGTGGTGAAGACGCGTATGTCTTCGATGCCGCTGTCGATGGTGTCTACCACGAGGCAGGCGGCGCAGTTGGCCATATACAGGTGAACGTTGAATGTCTGGTTCACGCTGTCGAGCACCTCCATAGGTTGCCGGGCCGTGAAGAGTCCGGTGGTATGGCAGCCAATGGTGTCGGGGGTAGTGGTGTAGCCGCTGTTGGTGGTGATGAGCTGTGCCGTATGACAGTAGTCGTCGGTGCCTATGCCCACCAGCTGGTTGTCGGCAACGTTGGCCACCGCCAGGTGCATGTACTGTCGCTTGGGCAGGTTGAGCGTGTAGGTGGCGCGGTTGTCGTAGATGTAGTCGGTGAAGTGCTCCAGGCGTATGGAGTCGCCTTTGGTGTCGTAGAAGGAGAGGTTGACGTCTCTGGCGTAGTCGGTGAAGATGTTCATCAGGTAGCTGCGCAGTGCGGCGGCTATCTTCAGGTCGGCCTCGGTGTTCAGCTCGGTCTGCAGCTCCGTGCGCAGCTCGGTGGTGAGGTTGGTCACCAGGCGCAGCTCGTAGTCCAGCTCATAGTTGTTGTCGCAGCCGCTCAGGTCATCGTCGATGGTGGAGCAGCTGGCCAGTGCCAGTGCTCCCATCATCGCGATAAATATGTAGAACTTGTTCTTCACAAACTCTTAACTCTTAACTCTTCACTCAGATTATTCTCCCAGAATAATGTTGTTGAACACCATTCCGGTCTGCCACTTCAGGTCTACCGACAGTCCGAGAGAGATCTGTCCGGAGCGCAGGTCGGGCACGGCCACGAGTGCATGCTGCAGTGATGTGGCACCGATGACGAAGTTGGCCGTTGTCATGAAGTCCTGAATGAACACGCGGCGCTGCTTGATGGTGCTGCCGTCGGCATTGTAAGGAGGCAGTGCCTGGTTGGTGGGCCAGGTGATGCCGTCGCTGTAGTCGGTGGTGCTGTGGCCGGCATCGGGGTCGAGCTTACCCACGATGTAGAAGGTAGCTCCGTTGCGTATGAAGTTGTTCTCGCCCCAGAAGCCTGCAGAGTTGTTCTTGAACTCCAGGGCCACGTAGACGTCGCGCTGCTTCTGGTCTTTGAGACTCTCCTGCCAGTTGTCCCAGAGCAGGGTGTAGCAAGGTGACGACATCTCGCCGCCTTCAGTGCTTATAGCCTTGGGGATGTCCACAGTACCCACATTGTCGTAGACCATAGCACCGAATCCTGCGGTAGACGACTTTG
>CAMYZK010000037.1 GCA_947303825.1 uncultured Prevotella sp.
GCCTGTGTTGGCCAGTGCCAACGCGAATAGTCCTTTAGGTTGATTCTCGAACATATTATTTTATTTTTGAGTTTGTTGTTGTTGCCATGTCGAAAAGGTAGCTCAGCTTGATGACGATGTTTGAAAAGTTGGAGCGTGCAAAGTAGTCACGCTTGGTGTCGCCGTAGATGTTGCCAAGGCCATAGTAGTAACGGCCTTCGAGCATGAAGTGCCCCAGCCGTGGATGTGAGAACTCAATGCCCAGGCCGGCGGCGATGCCATAGTCTAGCTTGTGCTCAACGGCCATGGTGTCTTGTGCCACTACGCCTGATGTGCGGCCGGAGCCGTCGCTATATACCGGTGTGCGGTGTGCCCAGTCGAAATTCATCTTTGTACGCTCTCCGAGGTAATAGCCTATCTGTGGGCCTACCTGAAAGAAAGCCTGTACTCCCTTTCGCTCACGCCCCCAGCCCAGACGGGCAAAGACAGGTAACTGCAGGTAGTCTATGTCGCGCTGGTATTCTTCGGGCAGACCGGTAAGGGCATTGACCACAGGCTTGTCCTCAGGCGTGAGTATACTCTCCTTCCATCCTATGCGCGAGTAGTTCAGCTCAGCAGCAATGGCACAGATGGTGTTGAAATATTTCTCACTGGTGTATCTGAACGACAGTCCGGCCGTGAACCCGGGATGCATGCCTTGGGGCACCTTCGGTACAAAGGCGATGTTGCTAAGCACAAAACCTGAATTGATGCCTACTGCCATCTCGCTGCGGTGTTCACCCACTTGTGCATGAAGCCCGACGGCCAATAGGCAGGTCAATATAAATATGAGAAGACAACGTTTCATTCTGCTTGATTCTGGCCTCCTAGTAATTAATTGTATCTATCATGCCATTGGGCTTGAAGTGCACAAAGATGTATGCCTTGTTCTTGCGGCCTCCATTCTTCCCTGTCTTCTGAAACTTGAGTGGAGCTTGTATGGGCTTATAGCCGAACCGTCCCTCTGCACCGTCAAAAGAGCTGCCATACTTGTGCAACCCGCGCAGGAAGAACAGGGCATGGTCGAAGCCGGTGAATGCCAGAGGAGGGGAGTAAGCATACATAGAGCTGTTGAAATTGCTCCGGTATTTCTGTTCCATTATGCGTGACTGTGCAGGCGACAGACCATAGTAATGAGGTGTCGGGATATACACGTCGTACTTGTGGAAGGCATTGCTTTTTGTGGCAGCATGCTCCAGCCACTCGGTGTAGCCGAAGACGGATATTTTTACACTGGGTTTTAGCTCATAGACTCTTTTAAGTCGGGCAAAGATGGCATCTATGTCGCTTGTCCTGGCTGTATTGAGCACTACTACGTTGGGATTCTGTGTGCTGAAGGCACTGGCAAAGGAGTTGTCGGGTGAGGCCATGCTGGTGATGCTGTACTTTGACTTTCGCTTCTCCAGATCTTTTCTTAGGACAGCCGTGAAAGCCCCTTTCTTACTGTCAGGGTCTGAGCAGTCTACAATCACCGTATGGTAACCCTTGAACCAGTCTGTAAAACGGCGGCTCGTAATCTCGTTAAGCTCCTCGGGGTTTTGCCATATCTGGAAGATGTTTGGATTGGTTTCCAGTTGTGGAGCAGTGATAGAGAAGGGTATGACCAGCATTATGCCATGTTGGGAGCAGAAGGCTGACAGCTGTTCCATCTGCTTGGAGTAAAGCGGTCCGAAGATGATGTCGCATCTGGCGGCAGCCGATGTAGAAAGTACTCCGGAGAGGTCGGAGTCGGGTGGGGTGTTCCATGCATAGATGTCAACAGAGATGCCTTCGCTGCGCATACTGTCACAGGCCATGAGCAGCCCCCGGTAGTATTCCACCATGCGGCGCCCTTCGCCGTTGTTGTTGTGCAAGGGAAGCATCACCCCCATCCTTATGGTGCGTTGACGCACGTCGTCGCCTGGCTTTGCAGTGCTTTTGCTGCTGTCGTCGACAATGGGAATGTTAATCTTCTTACCCACCTTCAAGACATAGCCGGCACTCTCCATGCCAGGATTGGCCTGCCGGAGGTCCGACTCGCTGATGCCATACGAATGGGCTATGCCATATATGGTCTCGTGCTTCTTTACCTTGTGTGTCTTTACTTTTTGTGCATGGACCGTGGTGGCTGCCATAAGGCAGAAGACAGCCATGCAGAGATATGTCAGTACTCGTTTCATTTCTGTATTTTCAGATTTCGCCTACAAAAGTACAAAAAAAAAGTAAACCAGAAAGCTATTGTGTGATTTATTTTTATTTGAGAAGGTAAAGAAGAGTCTGACCCCCGGAACTCCTGCACTCCTGAAACGCCATGAATAGCCCAAGCTAGAAAGGCATTCCCACGGCAAAGTGGAATGCGTAGTCGCGGCTGAAGTTGTGGTGCAGAATGGGGTAGTGCTTGTCCTCTCCTTGCTCAAAGGCTGGATTGATGGCCTTCATTCCCAGGTCGAAGCGCAGGATGAAGTAGCCCAGGTTGAAGCGCATGCCGAGTCCGTAGCTCACGGCAAGCTGGCTTGGCAGGTCTTTTAGCGAGAACTTCCCTCCCGGCTGTATGTCGTAGTCTCTCAGCGTCCAGATGTTGCCAGCGTCGATGAAGGCTGCTCCGTAGAGTTTCCAGAAGAGGTGGGTGCGGTATTCTGCATTCAGGTCAAGTTTCATGTCACCGGTCTGGTTTATGAAGTTTATTCGTCCGTCACGTTCCTTGTACTTTCCTTGTCCCTGCGAGCGCTCGCTCCATCCGCTGACGCTGTTGGCACCTCCGGCTAAGTATCTTTTCTCAAAGGGCAGTATGCTGGAGTTGCCGTATGGATAGGCAATGCCCAGGCCGATGTGTAGCACTACCTGGTTTTGTCTGTCTATGTCGATCGACCTCACCACATCGATGTCGGCCTTCACATACTGGGCAAAGGCGATGTTGAACAGGCGGTAGTGTCCCTGGTTGTCTTTTTCGGCACTCGTCAGCTTCGCTCCTGCCGAGAGCAGGTTTCCCGAAGTCTCAATGTTTGACTTCACAGCCAGCGGCCCTTTGGCGTAGGTATATCCGAATCCGAGTTTTGTTATGAACAGGTCTTCGTGGTTATATCTCAGGATGGCGTTTCTGGAAGTCTCGTTGTCCAGGTATTCCTGGCGGAAAGTCTGCGATATCCACGGCATGAACACGTAGTCCAGGTCGAAGAGGTCTAGCTGGTATCTGTCATGACGTCCGGGCTTGTTCCAGCGGTATCTCCAGATGGCCGACACCACCCTTCTGTGGAATTCGGGCCTGTCTTGCAGGTTGTAGGCTAGCGACACCTCGCTTGTGGCATTGAGTTGTCGGCGCATATCATGGCTGATGAAGGGGAAGATGAACCTTGGGAACTGTAGGCGTGTCTCCATGGAGTACTCTGTGAAGTCCTGGCCTGAGTAACCCTCAAGTCCCCTTATCGACTCGTATGCACCTCTCAGCTCCACGCTGAGCACTTCGCTTCCCCTGAACATGTTGCGGTTCTGATAGGTGAGCGAAGCGGCTGCCCCCAGGTCTCCAGCCGTATTGGTTCCCTCGGGTTGGAAGCTGATGGTCGATGGCTTGTTGGTCTGTATCTGGATGTCGCAGTCGAGCAGAGGCTCTTGCCCCACTTGAGTGAGTGATATATTGGTGTACTTCACCGCCTGTAGTCGTCCGAAGTGATTGTAGGTGTTTTTCAGGCCCGTAGCAGAGTAGGGCTCACCTTCGGCTATGTGTGTGCACTCGTTGAGCACCTGTGGTCGCAGCCTGATACGCTTGTCGGTAGGGTCGCCGCTGGCATAGTTCACTTTCCGCATCACATATCGGGTATGCAGGGTATCAGGGCGGTTGTTCGGCCTGAAGGGTGACAGGTTGAGTGTGAGGTCAATGAGGGGAGAACCGGCAGCGGTGTCGGCCTGATAGGTGATGAACTCCTTGTGGAATCGGTAATAGCCGCTGTCTGTAAGCAGTGCCGTTATGCGTTTGCGCTCGGCATCAAGCAGGCTGGCATCGAACCGCATTCCGTTGTGTAGCAGTCGCTGTGTGCTGTCTGAGTGCTGTAGTAGCCTGGCTATACACGAGTCGGCTATCTCATACTTAATGCTATGCATGAAGTATGGCTGTCCCGGCAATAGTATGTAGGTCACGTCAGTCTTCTTTCCACGATGCCTTACATCGCATACCACTTCGGCCTGTAGGAAACCCTCATTGCGCAACTGTTGGCACAAGTCCGAACATGACAGCGATGCCTTTACCGAGTCGTAGATGACAGGTGCCTCGCCCAATCCGCGAAGGAAACGGTTCACCCACTTTGTGTTGTCGTTACCGGAGAGTGAATAGGTGTACAGGGGCAGCCGTATGGCCGAGAACCACTTGGAGTTGGGACGCTGCCTTACGTAGCTGCGCAGTGCTGCGGCGTTTACCATGGGATATTCGCCTTCTGTCTTTACCTTTACCGAGTTGAGAAGTGTCTGCCCTTCGGGTACGTATCGCGTGGAAGAGCACGACGCCAATAAAGACACCGTACTCAGCACACTGACAACGATACGTAGCAATCTGTACATAATGTGTTGCAAAGTTACACAATTAAGATAATAAGTAGTTAGGTTTTAACTCCTTTTAACGTGTAAAAAACCTGTAACTCCGTTAAAAGATGTAACTTTGCACGCGTAAAAAGATTGTTTTCTATGGCATTTGATAAAATCAGGATTAAGGACATTGCGCTAAGGGCCGGTGTGAGCGTAGGTACCGTTGACCGAGTGCTGCACAAGCGTCCTAATGTTTCTAAGGCCGCACTTGAGAAAGTGGAGCAAGCCTTAGACGAGATGGACTACGAGCCAAATGTATATGCTTCGGCTCTGGCCTACAACAAAGACTATACATTTGTGTGTATTATCCCTCAGCATGAGAGCGAGGCTTACTGGGAGGAAATAGAAGAGGGTGTTAACGAGGCCACGAAGCGAAGGCGAGACTTTCATATAAGCCTGCGCATCCTCTACTACGAGCGTTTTAACGGCGACTCTTTCATGCAGGCCACTTCTCAGTGCATCGATGCCTCGCCCGATGGGGTTATTGTGGTGCCGGCAAAGCTGGAGCTTACCCGTGACTTCACCGAACATCTGGCGGCCCTTCAGATACCGTTCATCCTGCTAGACTCGTATCTGCCCGACCTCAAGCCCTTGGCCTTCTTCGGGCAGGACTCTTTCCAGAGCGGATATTTTGCTGCCCGCATGCTGATGCTCCTTGCCTCGAAAGAGCAGGAGATCATGCTGATGAAGCAGCTGAAGGACGGACATATAGGGTCGAAGCAGCAGAACAACCGTGAGACGGGCTTCCGTCACTACATGCGTGACCATTTTCCTGAGATTGCCATTACCGAAGTAAACCTTCCGCTAGGTGGAACAAGGGAGGAGTTCGACAGAATACTCGAGGAGTTCTTTACCACACATCCACATGTTCACCATTGCATCACTTTCAATTCCAAGGCACACCTCGTTGGACAGTTCCTGCTGCGCACCAACAGGCGTCAGGTGCAGATTATGGGCTACGACATGGTGCCGAAAAATGCTGAATGTGTAAGGCAGGGCAGTATATCGTTTCTCATAGCGCAGCATGCCTTCATGCAGGGATTCTCGTGTATTGAGACGCTCTTCCAGGCCATCGTCCTAAAAAAGGAGGTGACACCTGTCAACTATATGCCCATAGAGCTCCTCACCCGTGAGAACATTGAGTTCTACACCAGGACCAACATAGGCTGATGCGCTACTTCATTACTCTTAGTTACGACGGAACGCGCTATCACGGCTGGCAGATTCAGCCCAACGGCGACTCTGTCCAGGCAGAGATAGAACGTGCTTTGTCGCTCTTGCTCCGGCAGGAGGGTTTGCATGTCACTGGGGCTGGACGCACCGATGCGGGTGTGCATGCGCGAATGATGGTGGCTCACTTCGATGTAGGCCCGGAAAAGGCTGCTGCAATAGACTGCATGCAGCTGGCCTACAAGATGAACCGGCTGCTGCCACAGGACATTGCCGTGCAGCACATCAAAGCTGTCGCAGAGGATATGCATGCCAGGTTCTCGGCCACCTCGCGTACATATTTTTATTATATACACACTACAAAGAACCCTTTTCTGAGACAGTATTCCTGCGAGATGCACTATTCCCTGGACTTTGCGCTGATGAACCGTGCTGCCGCCATACTCATGGAGTATGATGACTTTGGAGCCTTCTGCAAGAGTCATGCCGACGTGAAGACTACGCTATGTCATGTCACAAGAGCGGAGTGGAATGTCGTGGCCGACGGACAGTGGGTGTTTGTCGTCACAGCCAACCGTTTTCTGCGCAACATGGTGCGCGCCGTAGTGGGAACACTGGTTGAAGTGGGGCGAGGGCGTCTGTCGATTGACGATTTCCGAAGGGTAATAGAGGGTAGACGACGTACTGATGCTGGTGAGTCGATGCCTGCCAATGCCCTCTTCCTGCAAAATATTACGTACTGATGTGGTTAATTCTTGCGTTCCTATCGGCTGCCTTCCTTGGTGTCTACGACTCGCTTAAGAAGAAGTCGCTCAAGGACAATGCAGTGCTGCCGGTGCTGTTCCTCAACACTGTCTTCTCATCGCTCATCTTCGTGCCGTTCATTGTGCTGAGTGCCACAGGGGTGATGCACACAGGCTCTATCTTCCACGTGGCCCAAGGTTCATGGCACGACCATCTGTATATAGTGGGCAAGGCCCTGATAGTGCTGTCTAGCTGGGTGCTTGGCTATTTCGGCATGAAGCACCTTCCCCTCACCATTGTTGGCCCAATCAATGCCACCCGCCCAGTGATGGTCCTTGTAGGTGCGCTCCTCTTCTTTGGCGAGCGACTCAACCTGTGGCAGTGGGCTGGCGTGCTGCTGGCGGTGGCCTCGTTTTTGCTGCTGAGTCGCAGCGGCAGGAAAGAGGGCATAGACTTCAAGCACGACCATTGGATATACATGATTGTGGGTGCTGCCCTGCTGGGAGCGTTGAGCGGACTCTACGACAAGTACCTCATGTCGCCAGAAAGCGAGGGAGGCTTGGGCTTGGACCGCATGATGGTGCAGTCGTGGTACAACATATACCAGAGCATCATGATGCTGCTCATGCTCTTGTTGATATGGTGGCCCCAACGACGACATAGCACACCGTTCCACTGGGACTGGGCCATCCTTGGCATTAGCGTATTCCTGTCTACCGCCGACTTTATGTATTTCTTTTCGCTGTCGCTACCTTCGGCCATGATAAGCGTAGTGTCTATGATAAGACGTGGCTCGGTGGTGGTGAGCTTTGCCTGCGGAGCCATGTTCTTCCACGAGAAGAACCTCAGGGCAAAGGCATTAGATCTGGCTCTTGTGCTGCTGGGTATGGTCTTCCTCTATATTGGAAGCTCTTAACTCTCAAACTTCTCTTGTATTTCCTTCGCCTCTGGCGAGCTGTTGTCGCCGGCGATGACAAGCACTCGGCCCCAGCTCTTGTCTACAGCGATGACGAGTAGTGTGTTGGTGTTTTTGTTAAGCATCAGCACAATGTTCTTGTTGGCCTTGCTGCGCTTCAGTAGCTTGAATTTTTGTTTCTTTGCTTCCTTGGCAATAGCCTGGGCCACGGCATCTTCCTCATGATTGCAGTCTATCGATGACTCCTGCCTCACAGCCTTCCCCTCGTCAGACATATAGCAGCGTGTGTAGTACAGCCTGTATTTGTTGCTTCCCAGCACCAGGTCGCATGGCGCTGCGGCCTTGAGCGAATGCTCTTTAGGAGAATTGTCTAAGGGTAGGGTGGGGGGGATGATGGTGCGTAGCTCACTCTCTGAGTAGTTCCATAGGGGCTTGTCGAGCGTCACCTGTCCCAGCAGCATCTCCAGCAGGTCGGCGGCAGTGATGTTCTTCACCGGCACATAGTCTGACTCGCCTTTCACCACGGGAGGGGTGCCATAGTCTGCTGTTGGCTTCATCGATCCGAAGGTGTAGAGTGGCAGTCTTGCATCGGGCACATATACCGTCGTGCTTTTATTGAAGACCCCCTTGCCCAGGCTTACCAGCGTGGAGGGCAGGTGTACGGCTTCCAGACGGAACGTAGAGGTGAAGGCTTGTTCGCCAATGGTGGTGACGCCTTCGGGCACGGTTATCTCGCGCATTTCTGTTGATAGCGCGAAGGCATACTCGCCTATTCTCCTTAGCGTAGACGGAAGTACTATCTCCTTTAGGTTGTTGCCGTAGAAGGCGTAGGGTGCAATGGTGTCTATGCCTTCGGGCACGGTGGCGTGGCTGGACTGTCCGGAGGGCCATGCCAAGAGTGTGCGTCCCGACTTGCTGGTCAGCATCCCGTTTCTTGATGCATAGTTGGAGTTGCCGCTGGCCACATGTATGTTTTTCATCTTGTCACAGAGTCCAAAGGCTATTTCGCCTATCTCTGTCACTGTTGTGGGAATCTCTAACGACTCCAGGGCGCGGCATCCGCTGAAGGCGCTTTTCCCAATGAGCCTCACGCCATGGGGCAGCTTCAGCTCCTTCAGGTTTTCGCAGCCGTCGAAGGCACTCTCTCCGATGTTTGTCAGCGACTGTGGCAGTGAGACGCTGCGCAGCTGCTTGCAGTAGAAAAAGGTCGATGGTTCCAGCTCAGTGATGCCGTCGGGAACGACAGCCCTCTCCAGACTGTGGCACTGAACGAAAGCTCCGCGTCCTATCTTTTTCACCGTCGAGGGGATGTCGGCACGGCGCATCTTAGTGTCCCAGAAGAAGGCATTCTCGCCAATAGAGAGCAGACCGTCGGGCAGCGTCACCAGCGTCAGGCTGTCGGCCACCATCCCCCAGTCGGCAATGTGCTTCACCACCTGTGGCACGTGGTACTCTCCGCTGAAGCCCTGCGGCATGCACACCAGCGTCGTCATGTCGGCAGAGTAGAGCACTTGCCCGTCCGATGTCAGGTGCCGGCTGCCAGGCTTCACCGTGATGGTCTGCAGCTTGTGGCTGTTCCAGAACACCCCCTTGCCTAGATGTTCCATGCTGGCGGGTAGTGCTATGCTGCCCAGCGAGTCGCAGCCGTAGAAGGCTTCATCGCCAAGTGCCACCAGTCCCTCGCCCAGGCTCACCTCTCTTATCTTGGGACACCAGGCAAAGGCTTTCTCGCCTATAAACCTCACGCCGTCGGCCACGCTCACCTCCTCCAGACCGTCGCTATGGTCGAAGGCCTCTGCAGCCACTCCACACACGCTGTATGGCTTGTCGTCGATGGTTATCTCTGATGGGATTTCCAGTCGTTTGGAAGATAGGGCATTTGGTCGTTTGGTTGATTGGTCGGCAGTTCTGAAGCGTTGTCCAGTCACCATTACGCTGTTCTCAGCAACATTGAGCACCTGTCCTCCAACAGTGTATGACCTTGCAGCGGGCACGTATGTAAGTACCTGCTCTGTTTTTGCGGGGTCAAAATCTATCGATACCACGTAGGTGTGCTCTGGGGGATACAGCTTGTCGCCGCCGGCAAAGGCTGTCTTTGCATCGAGCACCATCATGATTGTGCCGCACTTGCCGTTGAGTACTGCCATCTTTCCGTCTCTTTCCATCTTGAAAAGCGGGTAGGCAGCCTGCAGCTGTTTTTCGGCAGAGGCCTTGAATACTTCGGCCTCGCGCTTAGTGGCAAACGAGAAGGCTGCATTGACATTGCTTACGAAGTTCGACCTGTAGGTGTCGGCCGAGAAGAACGACAACTCCTGGCCAAGATATTTTCCTTCGGCAAGCAGCCATGAAGGCTGGTCGGTAAAGACTTTAAAGCCCTTGGCTTCCAGCTGGGTTTGGAAGTCTTTTAGCGGCTGCATCATGGAGATGCCGTTGAAGGTGAAGTGCTGACCAAGTGCCGTAAGTGCTGTGGCGGCAAGGAAAAGGATTGATAACAGAACTTTTCTCATAGTATGTTCATTATTTCGTTAAGTGAATGCACCTCGTGGCTCACTGGCCGGGGTGCGGGGTGTTCGGGGTATCGGTTAAAGTAGATGGTGTCGAGTCCATAGTCCAGGGCACCACAGATGTCGCTGTCCCAGCTGTCGCCTATCATCAGCGTCTTCTCTGGCCATGCCTTCGACACGCTGAAGGCATAGTCGAAGTATGTGCGTGAGGGTTTGTTGGCACCGGCATCCTCGCTCAGTATCACCGTGTCAAAGCAGCCGTCCATGCCGCAGGAGTGTATCTTGCGGTACTGCACTTCATGGAATCCGTTGGAGCACAGATGAAGTCTGTACCCACGGCTACGCAGGTAGGCCACTAGCTCGTGGGCCCCCTCCACCACACCGGGCTTCTCGGCACAGCGGTCAAGGAAGTAGTCGCTCATCTCCTTCAGGAATGATGCATTGAGCGCGAAGGGAGCACTGCCGTTGTTGAGGGCCTCCCGCAGTTCCTCACTCTCCAGCAGCGGACGGCGGAAGCGTTCCTCTATCAGGAACTGTCGGCTTATCTCACCACGGTTGTAACGTTGCCACAGGTCTATGTTCGCACTCCAATAGGCATTGTAGAACACCTGTGGGATGCTGAACCAGTGGTCTAGCTCGTATGCTTGGAAGAGCTCGGCCAGGGCCAGCACAGCATTGCCATGGGTGTCGCAGAGTGTGTCGTCGAAGTCTATAAACAGGTCGTCGAATCTTGCCATTAAGCAGTTGCTATTGGTTTTTGTTCAGGTTTTCCAACCCCATGTTTCTTGCCATCTTGTCAGAGAAATTGCGGAAGCATGTTGACGTCATCGTTTTGTATGCATCCTTCATACTGGATATATGCTTGATGCTCTCGCCTGGGGCGCCTTCTTCCGAGTAATCGTAGGTGTTGTCGCTGCCGGGCAGCGTGCATACGGCATTGAATTTTACCACTACGCCTTGCAGATAGCCTTTCACCCTTTTTCCGATTCCGTATGTCGAGGATTCACTCCAAATCCAGATGACAGGGCCATTGGCGGCACCGTATTTCATCTCCTGACTCTTAATGATGTAGTCAATCTCGAACACAGGTGCGTCCTTGTCGGCAACAGAGTCTGCTGCTGCATTGATGAATCCTGGCATTATAATCCTGTCCATGCTGTTTTTCACTCCTTGTTCCAGAATGGAATTCAGGTCGTCCATGTTTCTTTGGCTGAAGTTGCGCTTCAGCTGTTCCAAGTTTTGGGGAAATGCCAACTCCCAGGTATATCCTTTCTCCATGGCGTAGCGTACGTCTTTGCTGTAGTCGTCATAGTCCTTAATGTCAAGGTGTGGATTGACCTTTACACGGATGGTGTTGATGCGTTTCAGCTTCATGTACTGTAGCATCTCCGTAATGTATTTCACTGCCCTGGGCGACTCGTTTGTCTTGTCGCGTTTCTGGTAGTTGGCGATTGCCTTGTCCCACATTTCGTCGCACATAGTGTTCATCTGGCTGGCGTATTTCCCGGCAGGGAAGGCATGCAGGTAGGCATTGACGGTGGAGAAGCGCCCTGCTGCATCATCCTTTTGCAGCTCAGCCTTGCGGAAGTACACCTCTTCTATGTGCTTGCCTTTCGGATAGCTGATAATGTATTTGTCGCATACCGATGGCTCAATGCTTTGGCTTATACCCTCAAAGTCTCTTTCTTCCAGCAAATCCTTTGCCTCGGCAGCGTACTTGCTGTCAGGATGTTGGTAGAGATAAGACTCAAGGGCATACGTCGTTCCGGCGTCCTTTGCCCTTTTGTACTCCTTGTACTCTTTCAGTGAAGAGAATGAAAGGGCCAAAGCAGCCAACCCTGCGGCAGAGATGGCATATATAACGATTCTTTTGGGGTTAGTCATGTCTATGCAATTATTTATGTATGTTCTTTTCTCAGTTTGTCTTGTGGTAGCCTTCGGAAAGAATCTTCTTCACGGCAGGGTGGTCGTATGCCTCGCGGTCAAGATGTCTGATGTTGCTCTTGTCCATCAGTTTGCGCATCACCCCACTCAGGTTAAGGATGGTACAGACTAGAACACTGGCAAAGAACACTCCTATTACTGTGAGAACCCATCCGAGGAATTTGAAATCTAGCCAAAAGTCGAAAACCAGCAGAAACGCTGCGGCTAGGATTACAAACATAATACTGTTGGCGGCTGTATCCCATTTCCCGCGTTCGTCCAACTCATGCTGGCAATCGTGACAGATGCCCAACACTACCGTTTTTGTGTAGACCATCTTTCCCTCGGCCACTTTCTCCTCGCGTGATAATTTCACCTCTTTAGTATGATTGGCTTTTGCACCGCAAAACCAACATGTCCCCGGCGACTGAGTTGCATCGGCATTTGTCGTTACCTTTTTGTTCTTTTCTAAGTTCATTCTTATTCAGTCTTTGTTTGCAAATTTGGCACAAAGATAACAAAAAACGTGCGATGCAGCAAGAAAACCCGCTTTTTTTTGCGTTGGCAGACAAAATAACATGAATAGTTTAACGAATAGCAACATGATACGTCGCGGCAAGCGTTTGGCGTTTAAAAATAACATTTTGAAAGTAAATTACCGATAGTTCAAGGGTTACCTGGTGCTCTATAGTGACATAAACAATAGATTTGTGAGGTAAAAACAACAAAATATCAATATGAAGTAAAAAAATATGCATAAATTTGCAGAATTCTGAAGAAATCGTAGTAATTTTGCAGCCAGTTTTTGAAATGACGCACGAGTGAGCGCAATTCAAGCCGACTTGAAAATTGCCGAGCGAGAAGGAGTAAGACTGGCGTCAAACAAATAAATAAA
>CAMYZK010000038.1 GCA_947303825.1 uncultured Prevotella sp.
CCAGCCACGCAGACTCTGCCGATCCGCTGCTAGGAGCTGTATACTCCACCTTTCTTTTAGACAGCACTACTGCCGTTTTTGCCTGAGAGTTGACAGAAATAACATAGTATCCGTCATAGAACTGCTGTGCCACAGGTGTCTCTGCGTATGCATTGTTGTCGTCGAAGTTGAATGTGATAGACCTGTCTTCACCCCAGCTGGCAGTTGTGAGCAGTCCGGTGATGCTCACTCCCTGTGCCGCCATATATGTTCCGCTGATAGAGAAGTGGTGGTTTGCCGGCAGCTCCTCGGATGCTGTGTACGAGTATCCCTGTGTTCCCTCGCTGGTGGTAAGCATTATCTTTATCGTCGGTGTTCCTGCCGATGGGAACAGCATCTGTTCAGGCTCTGCCAGCCATGTAGTACCATCAGACTGCTTGGTGAGTGCTATCTTATAGCTCTCAACAGGAGTGTCGGGGTAAGTGCCGCTAAGAGTAACCGAGCCATAGAGTGGAGAAATGGATACCTCCACCTTTGTTACATTGGCAGGTACCTTCTTTATCGAGATATCGTTGATGCACAGCACCTTGTGTTCAAGGGCTATTGTCTGGTTCAGCGTCTCGCCGTCTTCAAGAGTCACGTCAGCCTTTTTCAGCAGCAGGTCTCCCATTGTCTTTCCTTCTGCCAGTGTTATGATGCTCGTTGGCGTGGCATTGCTCTGTGTCGGCAGGTTGAATCGAGTAAGGTCGTCGCTACCCACAGCATAGAGTGAATAGCTCCCTGCGGCAAGCATTACTGTTGCAGAGTTGCTTCCTGTGGTGGTAGACATGAGCTGAACGCACTTTCCTGCACTATTGAAGACATATATGCACCCCTGGGCCACTGTGTTATTGGCATCGTCGGCCCTGGTGATGACTGTCAGCTTCGCAGTCCTCTCTCCCAGCTCTTCCGAAGGCTCTTCAGTATCAATAAGAATAGCCTTTTCGCACGACGGCAACAAAAGACATGCTGCAACGGTTAAAATAGAAAGAATGTTAGCTTTCATAGGTTATTAGTTTTTGAGTTATTGAGTTTATAGTTATTCAGTTATTGAGGTTTTGAGTTTTTGAGAATTTGGGAATCAGCTTTCCAGCAGGTTCTTGAGCCTGTCTACCGAAATCTTTATCTTATCATAGTTGTCCATCAGCGAGACATCGAGCTGGTATCGCGCCTTGCTGTAAAAAGGCTCCCTGACAGTAAGCTGCTGGCGTATAAACGCTATCAGCTCCTCGGGTGTCTTCCCTTTGAGCAGCGGTCTCTCTACCTTTCCCATAAGCAAGTGCCCATGCAGCACCTCTGGCTGACATCTGAGATAGACCACCTGCCCCTGCTGGTTCATATAGTCCATATTGTCGAAGAAGCATGGCGTGCCGCCTCCGCAGCTTATCACCACATCTTCAAACTCAGCCACCTCATGGAGCATGTTGCGTTCTATCAGCCTGAACCCTTCCTCACCCTGCTCCTCGAAGATCTGTGCCACTTTCTTGCGACGGCGGTTTTCTATATACCAGTCCAAGTCATAGAACTGCAGCCCCAGCTCCTTGGCAAGGGCTCTCCCCATGGTGGTCTTTCCTGCCCCCATGTAGCCTATAAGGATTATCCTTCTCACTTCTCGCTCTTGTTGACTACAGCCATTGCATCCTCATAGCTCATGTTGCGTGCATTCTCGTGCATGCTCTTGGGCAGACGGTAGTTCTTCCCCTTATAGCACAGATAAGGCCCATAGCGGCCGTCAAGCACTTCCAGGTCCATGTCTTCGGTAAAGACTCTGAGGTGCTTCTTCTCGTCCTTCTGCCTCTTCTCGGTGATGAGCTTCACGGCATCGCCAATGGTAATGGTAAGGGGGTTCATGTCTTTTGTCATTGAGGCATACATCTTTTTGTGAAGCACGTATGGACCGAAACGCCCTGTGTTGACTGTAATGGGTTCCCCCTCGTATTCTCCTAGCATGCGCGGCAGCTTGAACAATTCAAGAGCCTGCTCCAGGGTAATGTTCTCCATGCTCAGCTCTTTTGGCATGTGTGCAAAGACAGGTTTTTCCTTCTCACCAGGCACGCCAATCTGTATCACTGGTCCAAACCTTCCAATCTTTGCATATACAGGCTTGTTTGTCTTCGGGTCTTGTCCCAGGAGTCTCTCTCCTGCCTTATGCTCAGAGCGCTGGTTGATGGCCTTGTCTACAGTGGGTTCAAAATCCTTGTCAAAGTTTTTCATCATCTTGTCCCACTGCATCTTTCCCTCTGCAATCTTGTCGAAGTCCTGCTCCACCTTGGCAGTGAAGTTGTAGTCCATGATGATGGGGAAATGCTCCATGAGGTAGTCGTTTACCACAAGTCCGATGTCAGTGGGCAGCAGCTTTCCTTTCTCCGATGCCGATGTCTCGTGGCGTTTCTTCGATGTTATCTGCTTTCCCTTCAATACTAACACATCGTAGAGCTTGTCTTCTCCCTTTTTGTCGCCTTTCACCACATATTCCCTCTGCTGAATGGTAGAGATGGTGGGGGCGTAGGTGGAAGGACGGCCTATGCCCAGCTCTTCAAGCTTATGCACCAGCATTGCCTCGCTGAAGCGCTGCGGTCCCTGTGTATATCGCTCGCTGGCACTTATCTCCCTCCTCACCAGACGGTCGCCTTTCTTTATCGGGGGCAGCGTATAGGCATAGTCGTCGTTGTTTTCGTCATCTTCGTCGGTAGACTCGCGATAAGCCTTCAGGAATCCGTCGAACTTGATAACCTCACCCTGAGCAATAAACGATAATGTAATGCTTGGTGACGATATTTCCACCGTTGTCTTCTCTATCTCTGCGTCGGCCATCTGGCTTGCTGCCGTTCGTTTCCAGATGAGGTCGTACAGTCGTCGCTCCTGGACGGTTCCTTCAATGGTTGGCTGGTCCATGTAGGTAGGACGAATAGCCTCGTGCGCTTCCTGTGCCCCTTTCGAGCTGGTGCGATACTGTCTCACCTTAGAGTATTCTTCGCCATACTGCTTCTTTATCTCCTCCTTGGAGGTGTTGATGGCAAGACTCGACAGGTTTACCGAGTCGGTACGCATATACGTTATGCGTCCGCTCTCATAGAGACGCTGTGCCACCATCATCGTCTGGTTTACTGAGAAGCCCAGCTTTCTGGCAGCCTCCTGCTGTAGTGTAGAGGTGGTGAAAGGGGGTGCCGGTGAACGCTTCAAAGGTTTTTTCTGTACCGACGACACTGTCCATTCAGCATCCTTGCAGCTTTGTAGGAACTGTTCCACCTCTTCCTTCGACTTCAGCTTCTGGCTCAGCGTAGCTTTTACCTCCGATGCCGAGCCGTCTCCGTTGGTAATGGCAAAGATGGCATTTACTATGTAGTAAGATTCGCTCTTGAAGTTCTGTATCTCCCTTTCCCTCTCAACAATAAGCCTTACCGCAACACTCTGCACACGTCCTGCCGAAAGAGCCGGCTTCACCTTGCGCCACAACACTGGCGACAGTTTGAAGCCCACAATGCGGTCTAGCACTCGTCGTGCCTGCTGTGCGTCAACCAGGTTCATGTCAATCCTTCTTGGATTGTCGATAGCATCAATGATGGCCGACTTGGTAATCTCGTGAAACACTATTCGCTTCGTCTTCTTCTCGTCAAGTCCCAGCACCTCACACAGATGCCACGATATTGCTTCTCCCTCACGGTCTTCATCACTTGCGAGCCACACCTGCGATGCCTTCTTTGCCTGGGTCTTCAGCTCACCCACCAGCTTGCGTTTCTCCTCCGGCACCTCATAGACGGGCTGCAGGGTCTGCTCGTCGATGCTCAGCTCGTGCTTTTTCAAATCACGTATATGGCCGTAGCTCGACATCACTTTGTATCCGTCACCCAAGAACTTCTCTATCGTCTTTGCCTTTGCAGGCGACTCAACTATTACCAGGTTCTTCTTCATCGTTGTCTCGTATGTTTTTGTTTTTCGGGCTGCAAAAGTACTCAAAAAGTTTTCTTATACCTTAATAATAAAGGAGAATTTTTGTTTTCTTAACTTTTTGCCCCCGTCTCACAATGCCTTCTTGTAGCATCGGCGGCGCTTGTGCTGCTCATGCTCGAGATATGTCCACTGGCTCTGCACCTTTCCGTTGGTTTCCATCTCTACGTGGGTCTCTCCCCAGAGGAACCCGTGCTTCTGGTAGATGGGTATCAAGTCGTAGAACAGCAGGGCGTTGGCTCCCTTGGAACGGTACTCAGGCAGCACGCCGATGAGCAGGCAGTCCACCACGTCGGTCTTATGGAACTTCAGTGCCCGCATGATATGCCACCAGCCGAAGGGCCACAGACGTCCGTTGCGGCACTTCTGCAGGGCCCGCGTCAGTGACGGCAGTGTGATGGCAACAGCCACCACGGGATGCTCCTCCAGTGAGTGATCCTCAACCAGCGTGAGCATGTTCAGGTCTACCACCTTGAAGTACATCCTGATGTACTGGTCTATCTGTTTCTGCGACATCGTGGAGTATCCATAGAGGTGTCCGAAGGTGCGGTTGATGACGTCGAAAACCTTCTGTCCGTATTGGGCCGGACCGAAGATGTCCTCCTTTGTCAGTTTCTTTATCTGCAGGTTATAGCGTTTCATCACCATCTCCGAGATCTTCAGGAACTTCTCGGGCATTCCCTCCTTGGGCACAAAGAGCTTATACTCCACGTAGTCGTTGTCCTTCTCGTAACCCTCCATCTGCTTCATCAGCTCCGGATAGTAGGGGTGGTTATACTCGGTAGCCATGGTGCCCAGCTCCTCAAAGCCACGGGTCAGCATTCCCTCGGGGTCCATGTCGGTAAATCCCAGCGGACCAATTATTTCCTTCATCTGGTGCTTCCTGCCGAAGTCTTCGACGGCCGTGAGCAGAGCCCGCATCACCTCTATGTCGTCAATAAGGTCAAGCCATCCGAATCTTACGGCCGGCCGCTGCCACTGCTCGTTGTAGCGGTAGTTGATGATGGCAGCCACACGCCCCACCACCTTACCCTCTTTCAGAGCCAGGTAATACTCCACGTCACAGAACTCAAAAGCCGCATTGGGGTCTTTCACCCAAGGCGACAGTGTCTGCCTCTCGTCGCTATACAGGTTTGGTGCGTCATACTTGTTGCCCCGATAAAGGTCATAATGCAGCTGTATGAATTTGTCAAGGTCACGTTTGTTCTCTACCTTCTTTATTACAATTTCTGCCATGTTTTTTCGCTTTTTTTATACATTCAGCGCACAAAGGTAAATATTTTTTAGCATTAAACGACAAAAAGTAAGATTTTTTTGAAACTTTTCTTGTCAATTCGGGAAAAAGTGTTATCTTTGCAGGCAGATTTTTAAATATGTATACTGTATGAAAAGCAAAAGATTGATGACACTGGCAGCGTCGATGCTGCTGATGGGCGGAGTCGCCATGGCTCAGTCTAACAACTGGAAGTCTTTCTCGTATGTTGAAGCACAAGGTGGTTTGCAGCTCACTTCTACCAACGCACCTATGGATAAGCTCTTCACGCCAACGGCAGCCTTGAGCTTCGGCCATTACTTCACTCCCGTGGTTGGAGCCCGCCTCCATGTCAACGCATGGCAGTCGAAGAGCGGATTCAAAGACCTTGACTTGTACTACAAGTGGAAGTATATCACTCCCGACTTAGACCTGATGCTCAACCTGTCGAATATCTTCGGTAAGAATCAGGACCGCCTGCTCAACGTCATACTGCTGGGCGGCGTTGGCCTTAACTATGCGTGGGACAACGACGAGCTGAAAGGCCTTGGGCTATCGCCGAAGCTCGTACCACTGGCATGGGACGACAACCGTCTGAGCCACAACCTGAGGGCAGGCCTGCGCCTGGAGACCAACCAGTCGAAGCCTCTCGGACTGTCGCTGGAGGTAAATGCCAACTCTCTCGACGACCGTTTCAACTCTAAGACCAACGACATGGACGACTGGCAGTTCACTGCCATGATAGGCCTCAGCTACCGTTTCGGCTACAAGGCAGCCAAGTGCTGCGGCAAGTGTGAGAAGACTGTCACCAAGCCCGTAACGCCTGTTACCCACGAGGTGGAGGAGACCGTATGGGAAGAGGTGCCCGTGAAGAAGATGGTCAAGGAGAAGCGCCCCGTAGAGAAGGTAGAGCCCGTGAAGCTTCATAAGGAGGTGTTCTATGCTATTTGCATCAGCGACAATGAGAACCCCAGCAAGGTGCAGCAAGAAGTTGCCAAGTTCATGAAGGAGAACCCACAGGCCAAGGTCTATATCGTAGGCTATGCTGACAAGGGCACCGGCAACGCCAAGGTCAACAAGATGTATGCCATGAAGCGTGCCAACACCTTCAAGAAAGACTTGGTGGAGAAGCACGGCTGCAACGCCGACAATATCATCACCGACTCAAAGGGCGACACCGTGCAGCCCTTCCCCAACGACAACGACAAGAACCGTTGCGTCATCATCGATGCCGAGGGACAGCACAAGGTGACCACCTACGAGGAGTACGAAGTCGAGAAGACCGTCATGGAGAAGGTCGAGAAGAAAGTGAAGCGCATCGTCACCGAGTAAGATGCCGACGAAGGTCGCAGAGACCTTGTGAGACAACCGTTAAAGCAGGGGGAAAATCTTTTTCCTCCTGTTTTCTATTTGTTACGACCAAGCCACTGCACCTAACGTTTGGGCAGTACAGAAATGAAAACAGAAATAAATGAAACAAATAGTATAGTTGACTGCACTCTTTTTTTCGTACTTTTGTAGGCAAATTGCTAAATAACAAAAACACGTCAGGTATGAGAAGTACTTTTTTTTCTGTCGTTCTTATCTTTCTCTCAGCCTTGCAAGCTTCTGCTTACAAGAAACAGTCGATAGACATCAACGTTAACGGCCAGCAGAGGAACATGGTGGTCTTCACTCCCAATTCCCTGCCAGACAACTCGCCACTCTTCATCGTAACCCACGGAATGAACCAATCACCGGAATACCAGTATGATGCTGACAAGATGTACGAGATGGTCGACACTGCCAAGTTCGTCGTCACCTACCTGCGCAGCGACGGAAGCACATGGGATGTCGGGGGCACCAAAGACCAGAACTTCGTCATCAAGACTATTGACGAGATGGCCAACCGCTTTAACATCGACAGAGACCGTGTGTACTGGTCGGGATTCTCCATGGGCTCCATGCTCATCCACCATTGCATTCCCAACATGCAGAACAAGATTGCAGCCTTTGCCCCCACGAGTGGCATACAGTTCTCCGAGCAGCCTTGGAACAATTGCAAAAAGCCCGTCAACTTGCTCGAAGTCATTGCCTACGGCGACGATGTCTTCGGTTATGAACAATATGGCATACATGCCTACATCGAGAACTATGCCAAACACGACAAGCACACCCACTACACTAAGACGGCTAGCTACAAGCCTATCAGCAGCAGCTGGTTCAGCGGAGACCTTGAGAAATGGACGGGTGGTGCCAACGGGGGCGAGGTATGGCTTTACTCCTATAACAACGGCGGGCACTGGCCCATGGACCTTAACCGTCACCTCATCTGGAACTTCTGCAAGCGATTCTCTCTAAACATGCCCTTGGCACGAATCACAGAGCCTGCCGGCGAGACAACCCATCTCTGCATGGCTCCGAAAGGAGAGGCCACTTTTCCCGACATCACAGTGACGGCTACAGCCAAGGCCAGTGGCGGCAATGTGGAGAAACTCGAGTTCTATGACGGCAAAACCCTTATCGACACACAAACAGAGGCACCCTACACAACAACGCTGACGGCTCCTGCCTCCGGCAAGCACAACCTGAGTGTAGTGGTAACAGACAACAATGGCAAGACCATGCAGACCACATGCCTGGTCAACTATGCCGCTTCCACATCGGCCTACAGCCTGTACCAGACTTTCAAGACCGAGGGCATAGTGCCACAGAATTGGTATGTGAGCAACGGCTCGTCGAAGCGTGTGGGCGGCGGACTGTCATTCACCAGCGGCCCTCGCATACTGCGCTTTACCAATGCTACCAAGGCCTTTGAATATGGGTTGCTGGTGCAAAACGCCACAACGAAAGAGAGGGCAGCATGGGCAAAGTTCGGCGACAAGACTGCGCGTTCCTGCCTTACCCTGCACCCGGGTCATTATGCAGTCAAGTATAAAGTATGCAACTGGAACCAACCCCAGTTCACGCCGGTGATCCTCTCCATAGAGAATGTCAGCGGCCAGGAGGTGGCTTCCGACACCTATACGCCAACCGTCAACATTGGTGGAAACACAGGCAACAAGTTCACCGGTGTCACTCAGAAGGTATTCGAGTTTGATATCGCCGAGAAAGGCGACTATACCATCTCCTTCTATACCGATGCGCAACGCAATGCCGACTTCGTGCTGGGACTGGTTACCATTCAAGCCATGTCGTTCCTTCCATCAGGCATCTCCAATATTTGCGAGGACAAGGCTGCGCCCTCATCACACGTCTATGACCTCAGCGGGCGGAAACTGTCCAAAGAAAACCTGCCCCCCGGCCTCTACATCGTCAATGGCCTTGTGGTCGTGATAAAGTGAGAAACTACAACATCTCCACAAAGGTGCGTGTCAGCATGAAGCTCTGAGCAGCCACCTGCGCCCAGAAGTCATGGTACTGCTGGGCATGGTTGTCGCTCAAGGGCACATCGCTTATCACCCTGAACGAGATAAACGGCACCTGGCTTAGGTAGCACGTGTGGGCAATGGCAGCACTCTCCATGTCTACTGCACGGGCATCGGGAAACTTGCTGATGATCTCGGCCATCTTCTCGCGTGTGTCGACAAACCAGTCGCCGGTGACTATCAGTCCGGGCTTTATCATCCGTGTCATCTCCTGACTGCTCTCCCTCAGCTCAATGGCCTTTGACAGCAAGCTCTCATCGGCAGGGAAGCGCGCTGGCAGCCCCTGCACCTGTCCGTACTGAGTACTGTTGTCTATTGCCGTTCCGCAGTACACGTCGTGATAGGCCAAGGCGGTGCTCACCACCATGGAGCGCACCTCAATGTCGTCGCCGTTGCCACCTGCACACCCGCTGGAGATGATACAGTCGGGCTTGAATTCATTAATCATGCGCTGGGCACCCAGTGCGGCGTTTACCTTGCCTATGCCGCATTTCTCTACACGCACCTGGCTACCCTCGAACACCTGGCGGAGCTGCTCCAGCTCCTTGTCCATTGCTACAATTATTCCTATTTTCATTGTGAGTTTGTGAGATTTATTTAAGTGAAGAGTAAAGAAGGTTTAGCTCGACGGCCTGAGGGGGAAAAGTCAATTTGCTACCGCGCAGAAACCGTTGCGCTAGCCGTTCTATTTTCAATGTTCAATGTTCACTGTTCAACGGTCAACGTATTCCTCCAGGCTGCTCTTGCCAAAGTCCTTCCACTTCTCGTCTGATATTCTGTTTACAGCCTTCTCCATCATGCCGTGCACTTTATTGTAATTGGCGGTGTCGCCATTACCCTTATATTCCAGCATGAGCTGCCAGAAGCACTGTGTCATGGCCGACGACATGCGCGTGTCAGCGATCCAGGCATCTTTCCTGATAGGCTTGCCAAGGTATCTCAGGTCGCACTTCTCCAGCAGTCGTTTCTGCTCCTCTATGATGTCCACGGGGGCATCGGGCGAGCAGACGTATAATAGTCCTATGTCATAGAGGGCATCCTGCTTGTCCCATGTCAGGTAGCAGTTGCTGGCATTGAACTTCGACATATAGAGCTTTCTGCCTGTGCGCACCGCCACCTCGTTTATCACCTTCTGGATATAAATATCATAGTCCTCATAGTACTCCAGCTCAGGCATTGGCGGCACCTCGCCTATCCCCAGCTCGTCGTAGAGCTGCTGGCAGTAGCCGTCGTTGAAGAAGAAGCTGTAGGTAAGCACCAGCTTGTCGCGGTGCTTACCCAAGCCATCCTGTATCAGCCATTTCGGTATCACCGTCACGTCGCCGTTCCCCACGTAGATGCCTCCCTCTTCCATGCAGTCCAGCTCGTTCATGCTGAAGGTTATCAACTCTTTCGAGTAGATGCCGCTTTTCACATATTCCTTGGCAAAGGCAGGATAGTGTTGCTTGTCGCCCACTAGCTTGAGGAAGCAGAGCCATGTGTCATAGTCGTAGAACGTCTTCTTCTTCGGCATCAGCCTGAAGGCGTTCCATCCTGCATCGTAGCTCTCCTGCTGTCCCATGCCCGGCCCCATGTACGAGCAGGCGTAGTAGGTGTACGTGCCGGGTATGCACCGCTTCATCTCCTCTAACAGGACACTCTTCACCGAGTCGGCCGAGGGATAGTCTGGGGTATACATTATCTCATATCCCTTTGCGCGGTAGCAGTTCATCCATGCCAGCTCATCCTTAGGGTCTTGCAGGGTCTGCTTTCTCCATCCCTCATACTGCTGGTGATACCATTCAGCCTCGTGCTCCTCCACCACGATGCCCACTATCTGGCTCAGGTCGGCTGGGTATGTCTTCTTCTTGCCACTGCCGTCGCCAGGGGCAGCCATCACTGCCGAGCCCGTCATCACCAGCATCATCACGACGATGCCTAGTGCCCTTATCATTCTCTTTTCCATTGTAATATCTGCTCTTTGGGGTTAGTAGAAAGAGATAAGTGACTGCAAAAATACACAAAAAAAAGGAATGCACAAAACTTTCGCAGGAAATTTTACCCCGTAGTGTGTATACCCGACGACGATACACGACACGACAATGGGATTCACGACAATGATATTATCACTGAAGATAAAAATTGGAAAGTGTCACTTTTATAGGTAACTAGGTGATATACTTTCTGTTACAGAGGTGACACTTCTTAAAAAAGTGTCACTTACCATCACCTAAGTAAAACAACTTGTTTTACTGTGTACGAAGCCCCTTATTGAACAATAGAAGGCCCCTGGGTCAGTAAAACAAGTTGTTTTACTTTTGGTTTTGCACTTTTACAGCCCTCAGGAAGTCACTGCCTTTATACGGCCGATGGTTTATGCTTTGTTGGCTATGCAGTGCTGCTATAACATTGTTCCTTCTCTTTCAACACTTTTAAGTGACACTTTTTTACAAAGTGTCACCGATGTAACTTCTTAATATATAGCAAAATAACTACAAAAGTGACACTTTTTGAATTTTTTGAATAAAAAAAATATTTAATGATTGAATGAAAAGAAAAAATGTGTTTTTCCTTTGGCTTTTCCTTCGTTTTTTCGTAACATTGGCTTCGCCGAAGTTACTAGCACTCAGAAAAGTTCAAATAAATTTGGCTTTTCCTTCGTTTATTCGTAACTTTGCCGTCTGCGACGGCGAAATTACTCCGTCTCGGCAAAAAAAGGAACGAGTTCTTTTGTTTTGCTCTCGACTTTTAGTAACTTTGCACACAACATATTATTATTAACAAACATCAGAGTTATGAAAAAACAAATTGTGACCATGGCTTTTTCCCTGTTCATAGGGATTGGCACCGCTTGTGCCCAGAGCTGCTGCAAGCATGAGGGCAACACTGCTTGCAAGGAAGGAGAGAAGAAAGAGTGCTGCCAGAAGGCTGCCATAGACAACATCATGACGCGTACCTCTATACGCAAGTACAAACAGCAGCCTGTAGAGCAGGAAAAGATAGAGACCATGCTGCGTGCAGCGATGGCAGCACCTACGGCAGTGAACAGGCAGCCGTGGCACTTTGTGGTGGTCACCGACAAAAAGGTGCTCGACCAGCTGGCAGGCCAAGGCCGCAGAGGTGACATGCTGCGCAACGCTCCGCTAGCCATAGTGGTATGCGGCAACATGGAGAAGGCCCTCGACGGCGACGGCCGTGACTTCTGGGTGCAGGATGCTTCGGCAGCTACCGAGAACCTGCTGCTTGCTGCCCATGCCCTGGGACTAGGTGCTGTGTGGACGGGCCTCTACCCCATCACCGAACTTGCTGGTCAGGTGAAGAACGTGTTGGGCATGCCCGAGACACTCATCCCGCTATGCACTGTTGTCATTGGCTATCCCGACGAGCAGCCCACACCAAAGGACAAGTGGAAACCCGAGAATGTGTCGTATAACAAATACGGTGGCCAGAAGAATTGAAAAATGGAAGAATGGAAAAATGGAAGTGACAAGAACCATCGTTTCGTGGTGCGCCAGTCTGCTGGCTTGCATCTCACTCAGTGCCCAGGCACAGCCCAAGTCGTGGACTGCCGATAACGGCAACGGCACGTTTACCAATCCTCTGTTCTATGACGAGTTCAGCGACCCCGACGTCATCCGCGTTGGCGACGACTACTACCTAGCCGGCACGACGATGCACTCGGTGCCCGGCTTGGTCATCCTCCACTCCAAGGACTTGGTCAACTGGGAGAACATCAGCTACTGCTTCGACCGTTTCGACTTCCCTGAAGACAGGTTCGCACTGAAGAACCATCAGGAGATCTACGGTCAGGGCATCTGGGCACCCTGCATACGCTATGCCAACGGACAGTTCTACATCTTTTCCAACATCAATGGCAAGGGTCTGCAGTGCTACACAGCGAAAGACATACACGGCCCTTGGACGCACCATAACATGCAGGGCAACATCTACGACCTCAGCGTGCTCTTCGATGACGACGGCAAGATCTATGCCATCCACAA
>CAMYZK010000039.1 GCA_947303825.1 uncultured Prevotella sp.
GAAGTATGAAAATAAGCGCTTCTACCACATCTCTACCGACGAAGTCTATGGGGCCTTGGAGCTGACACACCCCGAGGGCATTGAGCCGCCGTTCACCACGACAGCTTCTTCTGCAGAACATCATTTGGCTTACGGTGATAAGTTCTTCCTGGAGACCACGAAGTACAATCCCCACTCACCGTACTCAGCAGCCAAGGCATCGTCAGACCACTTCGTCCGTGCGTACCACGATACCTACGGCATGCCCGTCATCGTTACCAACTGCTCGAACAATTACGGCCCTTATCAGTTCCCTGAGAAACTCATACCTTTGTTTATCAACAACATCCGCAACCGCAAGCCGCTACCCGTCTATGGTAAGGGAGAGAACGTGCGCGACTGGCTCTACGTGGAAGACCATGCACGTGCCATCGACATCATCTTCCATGAGGGAATGATTGCCGAGACCTACAACATCGGCGGCTTCAACGAGTGGAAGAACATTGACATCATCAAGGTGGTCATCAACACCGTCGACCGTCTGCTGGGCCGCAAGGAGGGCGAGGACATGGATCTCATCACCTTCGTCACCGACCGTGCCGGCCACGATTTGCGCTATGCTATCGACTCGTCGAAGCTCCAGAAGGAACTAGGATGGGAGCCCTCACTGCAGTTCGAGGAGGGCATCGAGAAGACCGTCCGCTGGTATCTCGACAACCAGGAGTGGCTCGACAATGTCACCTCTGGCGACTACCAGAAGTATTACGAGAAGATGTATAACAACCGCTAAATTCGCGTGCTATGCGGTTTTTGCCGCATAGCCTCTCCGACTATGAAGAAGATACTATTATTAGGAAGCGGCGAACTGGGCAAGGAGTTTGTTATCGCCGCCATGCGTGCAGGTCAGTATGTGATTGCCTGCGACCGCTACGACAACGCCCCTGCCATGCAGGTGGCCGACGAGCGCGAGGTGTTTTCCATGCTCGATGGCGATGCGCTGGAGGCCGTCGTCAGGAAGCATCAGCCTGACATCATCGTCCCTGAGATAGAGGCCATCCGCACGGAACGGCTCTTCAAGTTCGAGGAAGAGGGTATACAGGTGGTCCCCTCGGCACGTGCTGTCAACTACACGATGAACCGTCGTGCCATTCGTGACCTTGCTGCCAAGGAACTCGGGCTAAGAACGGCTAAGTATTTCTATGCCAAGACCTTCGAGGAATTCAAGGCTGCTGCCGACGAGATTGGTTTCCCTTGCGTGGTGAAGCCTCTGATGTCATCGAGCGGTCACGGTCAGAGCTACGTGCATAATGATGGTGAACTTGAAACAGCATTCAAGGAGGCTATGGAGGGCAGTCGTGGCGATGTTAAGGAGGTTATCATCGAGGAGTTCATCGACTTCGACTCCGAGTTTACGCTCCTCACCGTTACCCAGCAGCACGGCTGGCCCACACTGTTCTGTCCGCCAATAGGACACGTGCAGAAGGCAGGCGACTACCGTGAGTCATGGCAGCCCTACAAGATTTCTGACGAGGCTTTGAAACAGGCTCAGATGATGGCCGACAAGGTGACGAAGGCACTCACGGGAGCCGGCATCTGGGGCGTTGAGTTCTTCCTGACAAAGCAGGGCGAAGTCATCTTCTCAGAACTGAGTCCGCGTCCGCATGATACTGGAATGGTAACACTGGGACATACCACAAACCTCAGCGAGTTCGAACTGCATCTGCGTGCTGTTCTCGGCCTGCCCATTGCCGGCATTCACCTGGAGCATGCCGGTGCTTCGGCAGTTATCTTGTCGCCAGTTGAGGCTAATACCCCCGTCGACCGTTCACTACTTCCTTACAACCTTGAGGATGCCCTGAAAGAAGACCATACCCGTGTACGCATTTTTGGCAAGCCCGAGGCGCATAAGGGACGCCGTATGGGTGTCGTGCTCTGCTACGGTGAGGTAGGCGACGATGTCAACGCACTCCGAGAAAAGGCAAAACGCCTGGCTAAGACGGTGCTTGGCACAGACCCGTATGCGAAGTTAAGGTAAGGGGACTGCCCCAATTCCCTCCAAAAGTGGGTGTATAAATACATAAAGAGCGTTGAGTACTTCAATACATATCAAATGGAAATGAAGGAAGAACAATTGCAACAGGTAACCAAACATTCCTCCCTTGGGGAGGTTTCTTGCATTGGCAAGCACCCTTCGGTCGAGCGGGGTGGGTCTTATGCTCTGATAGACCTTCCTAAGATAGTAGACCCCCGAGGCAATCTGACGGTGGCCGAGCAGATGAAGAACATACCGTTCGACATAGCCCGTGTCTATTGGACATACGACGTGCCGAGTGGCGAGCGGCGTGGAGGTCATGCCCACCGCACCTGTCAGGAAATAGTCATTGCCGTCAGCGGCTCGTTCGATGTTACTGTTGATGACGGACTGGGAGGCAAGGAGATATATCACCTGAACCATCCCTACCAAGGTTTGTATATAGGTACAGGCGTGTGGCGCACTCTAGAGGACTTCTCCAGCGGTGCCGTTTGTTTAGTGCTTGCCTCAGAACTGTTTGACGAAGATGAGTACATATACGAATACGAAGAATTCTTGGAATGTGTCCGCCCCGCTCGATCTTAAGGTCAATCGGGGTGGGCTCTTCGAGATTGTTCGATATAGCCCTGACCTCAAGGCTGAATGGGATGCCTTCGTGTCGCAGTCAAAGAATGGGACATTCCTTTTCTTCCGCGACTACATGGACTATCATAGCGACCGTTTTGCCGACTTCTCGCTGATGTTCTATCTGGATGGACGCCTCTTTGCGTTGTTGCCTGCCAACAGAGAGAGTGATGCTCTTTGGTCGCATCATGGTCTTACTTATGGTGGACTGATAATGAGTGACCGGACGACAGTAGCAAGAACGCAACAGCTGTTTTTGGAACTGAATGTTTTTCTGCAGAGACAGAGATTCAACAGGGTGGTATACAAGCATATACCGTGGGTATACGCCAGCATTCCTTCTGAGGAAGACCTGTATGCTTTGTCTAGTGTTTGCCATGCCTCCATAAAATGCAGGAACGTGTCTTCCGTAGTGCAGTTATCCAAAAGACTTCCTCTTTCCACCTTGCGAAAAAGGGGACTGAAACGCGCACAAAGGGCTGACCTGACGGTGCAGGAATGTGCCGACTTCGCCACGTTTTGGCAACTGTTGGAGTCCCATCTTCTTCAGAAGTACAATGCTCGTCCCATTCACACGCTCTCTGAGATATCCTTGCTGAAAAAACGTTTCTCAGACAACATACGTCTATATACTGTTTGTCATGGTAATGAGCTGTTGGGTGGGACGGTGTTGTATGTAGATGGACGTATAGCCAAGACACAATATATTTCAGCTTCAGAAACCGGACAAAAGGAAGGTGCATTAGACCTTCTTTTCTACCAGTTGATGGAGGATTATTCATGTAGAGGATTGTGCTACTTCGACTATGGCACTTCAAACCTTGTGGGTAGCGATGCACTTCATGAGTCGCTGATTTTCCAGAAGGAAGGGTTCGGCGGTCGGGCAGTATGCTACGATACCTACGAATGGAACCTTTCTTTTAGACCTTAAGAGTCTTGTTTGTTCTGACGGGCGGCCTGATCTACAGAGCAAAGACAGCTTATATGTACAGGGCTATGTACAGGGTTATGTTACAGGGTTATGTTACAGGGTTATGTTACAGGGTTATGTTACAGGGTTATGTAAAAGAAAAAGATAAGAAAAGCAATGTTTTTCTTTGCCGTAACAAAAAAAATGATTATCTTTGCAGTCTAATAAATGTACAAAACATGAAGACGAATAAGGACCATTATCTGGAACGTATACAACTGACCGACGAGCAGCTCGACGAGGTAGTTGGCGGAGCACAGGGTGCTACTCGTCCAAGCTGGTACCGGGGGAGTTAAGAGTTAGGAGTTAAGAAGAATCGTCTACGGCGAGTAAGATTCGAAGTAAGAAGTGCAAGAAGTAGTGCGCTCGGCTCTTCCGCTTCGCTTTGGAACTTTCACTTTTCACTTATTTAAGTTCCTGGATTTATAAATAAAAGAAAATGAGCGAGGTTTTCAACGAAGAATCACTGTCATCACTTCACGGCGAGCAGAACGAAGGCGAGGAGATGGCCCGTGTCTCACATCCTTCACTGCTTTTCGTACTTGTAGCCATGCTCACGCTGTGTGCCGTGGCTGCCTATTGGTGTGCCTTTGGAACCATCAACTACAAGGTGACGGCACAGGGCGTGGTGTTTCCCTTCGATAAGCCTGTCGGCGTAAGTGCTGTTACCGACGGCAGTGTAAAGCATATACTGACGAGCCATGGGGCTACAGTAAAGAAAGGCGATGCACTGCTTGAGGTGCGTACCCAGGACAGCACTATCACCGTTCTGGCACCCGGCGACGGCACGGTACTCACCTACCGCGCTGAAGAGGAGGAGTTCAAGGAGGGCGACAACATTGCATGGCTGATGCCCAATGAAAGTGTGGATACCAGGCGAGAGATGCTGGTATACGTTGGCTTTGACGACCTGCGCGACCTGGAGCCGGGACAGCAGGTGCAGGTGACACCTGCCGACTTGCAGCGCGAGGACTGCGGCTATGCCTACGGCCGCATACTGAGTATAGAACGCTATCCTACCGACCGCAACGAGGTGGCCAGCCGCTTGAAACTTGCTCCATTGGCATCATTCATAGGCGACGGGGCCGTCTACGAAGTTAAGGTCTTGCTAGATGCTGCCGACAAGGATAGCACCACGCTGAAGTGGAGCCGCGAGAAGAGCAGCCGCCTGAAGATGGGTACTGGAACGCTGTGCGACGTGCATGTCATTACCGAGAAGAAACGAGTGTGGGAGGTACTGGTTGGCAAGGTGTCGGACGCTATTGACGATATAGCAGGGCTGTAATATGGGAAAGACAGTGCGCGTGCCGATGGTGATGCAAATGGAGGCGCTGGAATGCGGTGCCGCCGCCTTGTCTATGATATTGGCCTATCATGGCAAGTGGATACCTTTGGAGCAGGTGCGTGAGACTTGCGGAGTAAGCCGCGACGGGACATCGGCAAAGAGTCTTCTTCTTGCAGCTCGGCAGTATGGAATGGAGGCCCAAGGCTACCGGGTGGAACCAGAATCCCTGAATGGCATGCAGCCTTCCATCATACATTGGAACTTCAACCATTTCGTGGTGTTCAAGGGATTTAGCCACGGAAAAGCATACATCAATGACCCTGCCTCCGGCCCCATAGAAATGAGTATGGAGCAGTTCCGGCGCTCTTTCACCGGTGTGGCACTGGAATTTAAACCAACAGCCGACTTCAAACCAGAAGGGGCTCCCATCAGCATTTTTTCATACGTAAAGAAATATCTCAGCGGAGGGCGAGAGGCTTTCTGGCTCACGTTTATGTTCAGTCTGCTTGCTGCTTTCGTGGCCATCAGCGTACCGCTGTTTACCAATATCTTCTTCGACGAGATACTGTCGGGGCGCAATCCCGACTGGGGCACCACGTTCATACTTGCCATGACGGTGGTGGCGCTCTTCAGCTTCCTGCTGGAGCTGCTCAAAGACCGTTACTCCCTGCGTATAGCCGGCTCACTGGCCATGAAAGGCAACGTGAGCTACCTGAGGCACCTGCTGCATCTGCCCATGACATTCTTCTCCATGCGCTATGTGGGCGACCTGCAGCAGCGGCAGCACCTTAACGAGAGCATCACCAAGTCGCTCGTCGACGTGCTCGCACCACAGCTCATCAACATAGCCCTGCTGGTGCTCTATCTGCTCCTGATGTTCAACTATAGCTTTACACTCTCGATGGTAGGCATCACGGCAGCTCTCTTCAACCTTGCACTCATACAGTGGTTCGCACAGAAACGTGTTAACCTGATACGAACAGTGGAACAGAGCGAAGGTAAGTATTTCTCGGCCACCCTCTCGTGCATAGACAACATGGAGAGCATCAAGGCTGCTGGGGCCGAGACAGGATTCTTTGCCTATTGGAGTGGACTGTGGGCACACAAGTTTAATGTGGCCAACGATGCCGACGACCAGGAGATACGCATGGGAGTGGTGCCGGTGATGGTGTCGGGGCTTGTCGATGCATCAGTACTGATACTGGGTGCGCTGTTCATTCTTAAGGGTGAGCTGACCATAGGCATGCTTATGGCCTTCCAGGGGTTTATGACATCGTTCATCACCCCCGTGAGCGAGGTCGTTGGGGCAAGCCAGAAGATAATAGAGATGCGGTCGCAGATGGAGCGTGTGGACGACGTGATGAAATATCCTGCCGACATGCGCGGCGATCAGAGTCACATGGCCGAGGGAAAGCTGGGTGGAGAGGTAGAACTGAGAAACGTTACCTTTGGTTATTCCCCCATGCAGCCACCACTCATCGAGAACTTCTCACTGCACATTGAACCAGGGCACTCCGTGGCACTTGTGGGGGGCAGTGGATGCGGAAAGTCGACAATAGCAAAGTTGATAACAGGGCTATACAAGCCGTGGAGCGGAGAGGTGCTCTTCGACGGCAGGCCGCTGGAGACCATCAGCCCCGAAGAGTTGACCAACTCAGTGGCCGCTATCGACCAGAACATTGTGCTCTTCGATGACACTGTAGCACAGAACATACGTATGTGGGACCAGTCGATAGAAGACTTCACCATGATGATGGCATGTAACGATGCACAGATAAGGGCCGACATAGTGAGCCGTCCCGACGGATTTGCCACAAGGCTCGTGCACGGCGGACAGAACTTCAGCGGCGGACAGCGTCAACGTATGGAGATTGCAACGGCACTGGCAAAGGAACCTGTGGTGCTCATCCTCGACGAGGCGACAAGTGCTCTTGACCCTAAGACCGAGGACGAGGTGATGCAGGCTGTAAGGATGATGGGGCCGACGATGGTTATCGTGGCGCACAGACTGAGCACCATACGCGACTGTGACGAGATAATAGTTTTAGATCAGGGACGAATCATACAACGCGGTACGCATGATGAGCTTATGGCACAGGAAGGCATGTATCGTGAACTGATGAGAAGCGAATAACCCTACAACACCTACCCACACCTACAAAAAAGACTATGCCCATCTACCTTGACCAAATAGAAAAGCGCCGACGCCTGGAAGATGCCGCCCTGAACGAGGCTCTGGCCACGGGGCAGCGACGCATGGGTTTTAAAGGCCGCCGCAATCGCCAACCGCAGAGCGACACGTCAGCACTGCGGCAGGTGCTTGAGGCTCTTGGTGTAACCGACTATGAGCTGGAGGAGAACGAGATGGTTACTCCCGAGGATCAGTTGGCCTCTATCCTCCGCCCGCGTGGCATCATGATGCGCAAGATAAGGCTAGAAGGTGCCTGGTGGAGAGAGAGCGTCGGACCGTTACTGGGACACAGTCACGACGGGCGTCTGGTAGCCCTCACACCCACCAATTGGAACATGGGCTACACCTACCAGAACCAGATGGGCGACACGGTGAAAGTTAACCGGCGGGCCATGCGTGAAGTCATCACCGACGAGGCCATAACATTTACTATTCCCCTGCCACTGCGACGCCTTACCATCGGCGACCTGGTAAAGTTCTGCTTCGGTGTAGTGCCAGGGCCAAACTATGTACTGGTGCTGATAGCGGCACTGGTGGTGGTGCTGCTAGGCATGTTCACCCCTATGGCCAACAAGCTCATCTTCGACACGGTCATTCCTACCGGCGATGCCGCCGACCTGATGCCCATCTGCGGTCTGCTTTTGGGAGCTACATTGAGCACCATGCTGCTCACGCTGACACGCGATTTCTATATTGACCGTGTTCAAGACGTTATGGAACTTCACATGCAGAATGCAGTGATGGCACGCACCTTCCTGCTGCCCCCGAGGTTCTTTGCACAGAATGCTAGCGGTGAGCTGTCGGCACGGCTCAATAATGTCACCATTCTCTGCAAACTGATAAATGAGAACATCGTGGGTGCACTTCTTACAGCCGTTCTTTCGGTAATCTTCCTTGTACAGCTATGGATTTACGGTGAGTCGTTACTGTTGCCCGCACTTTCCATACTGCTGCTCGACGGCATAGTGATGCTGCTGCTCTACCGAAGGAAAGCTAGAATAAGGGCACAGTACACCTTGAAGCAGGGGCTGCTCAGTGGCATGGAATACAACATGCTGGCTGGAATACAGAAGCTGAAGCTCACTGGTAGTGAGAAACGGGCGTTCACACGGTGGATAAACCACTATACCGACACCTCGCAGCTCATCTACAACCCAGGTATGAAGAGCCACCTCTATCCTGCTCTCCTGTCATTGTTCAACATTGGCGGAATGGCACTCATCTATCACTTCGCACTTGGAGGTGAGGTGGCAACGAGCGACTTCATCGCCTTCTCAAGTGCCTTCGGCATGATGACAGCTGCCGTTCAGGAGCTCAGCGGTATCATTGACGATGTGGCCATGGTGAGGCCATTACTCGAAAGCACAAAGCCCATTCTTGAAGAGGCACCCGAAATGGAGTCTAGAGCACCGCAGATAGACGACCTCTTCGGCTCGATAGAGATCAGCGGCCTGTCGTTCCGCTACGACAAGGATGCACCGTGGGTAATAGACGACCTCTCGCTCTCTGTCAGTGCAGGTGAGTATATCGGAATTGTTGGTAAGTCGGGGTGCGGCAAGAGCACATTGCTGAGGCTGCTTCTAGGCTTCGAGACACCACAGGCGGGAGGCATCTACTACGACACCTACGACCTATCGCAAACAGACAAGACCAGCCTACGGCGCAAGATTGGCACATGCCTGCAAAGCGGAAGCCTCTTCTCTGGCGACATCTTCCACAACATCACCATAACAGCTCCTTGGGCCACTGAGGAACAGGCATGGGAAGCACTGCGCATGGCATGTATGGAGGAAGATGTGAAGCGTATGCCCATGGGCCTGCATACAGTGATAAGCGAGGGTGGGGGAGGATTCAGCGGCGGACAGAAACAGCGACTGCTCATAGCACGCGCACTCATTGCACAGCCCAGCATCCTCTTCTTCGACGAAGCTACCAGCGCGCTCGACAACATCAGTCAGAAGCAGGTGGCCGAGAACCTTGCTCAGCTGGGATGCACACGAATAGTCATAGCCCACCGGCTGAGCACCATCAGGCAGTGTGACCGCATCATCGTCCTCGACAAAGGGCGTATTGTTGAACAGGGCACCTTCGACGAACTGATGGAGCAGCAGGGACTGTTCTATGAGATGAGCCAGCGGCAACTGGCATAGCACTAGTCCATCCGGAGTTTATAGTCCTCGTAGCCGTACTGTCTGAGTAGTTCAAGTGTACCGTCTTTGTGGAGCATGGCTATGGAGGGGTGGGTGATGCCGTTGAACATACATGTCTTCACAGTGGTATAGTGTATCATATCCTCGAAGACAATCTCCTCGCCCACCTGCAGCTCATGGTCGAACTCCCACGACGACATGTAGTCACCGCTAAGGCAGCTGTTGCCGCCTAGACGGTAGATAAAAGGTGCTTCAGTGTGTGAAGTGTCAGAGCCGGGTGTAGACTTGTCGTTGCTGTCGCCTGTCACAACCTTTGCCCCACGCACCTCTGGCATGTATGGCATCTCCAGACAGTCTGGCATGTGACAGGTGAAGCTGACGTCGAGAATGGCTGTACGAAAGCCCTTGTCGTCTACAATGTCTACCACATGGCTCACCAGGGGGCCTGTCTGCCAGGCAAAGGCACTGCCGGGCTCCAATATGATGTGCAGCCACGGATAGCGCTCGTGCAGTCCCCTCATTATTGAGATCAGCAGTTCCACGTCGTAGTCCTTGCGTGTCATCAGGTGACCGCCTCCCAGGTTCAGCCACTTCAGCTGTGCGAACCAGTGTGCAAACTTCTCCTCAATGTGCAGGAGAGTGCGCTGTAGCACATCGGCACCGCTTTCGCAATGGCAGTGACAGTGGAAACCCTCAATGTCATCAGGAAGAGTGGGCGGCAATTTTTCTGCCGACACACCAAAGCGCGTGCCAGGGGCGCATGGGTTGTAAAGCATGGTCTCAACCTCGCTGTACCCAGGATTGACACGCAGGCCTATGCTCGCCTTGCCTGCCACCTGCTTGTGGAAACGCTTATACTGTGACAGCGAGTTGAATGTAAGATGGCTGCTGCAGGCTGCTATCCGGTCTATCTCCTCGTCGGTATAGGCAGGCGAGTAGGTATGGGCCTTGGCCCCAAACTCCTCCATTGCCAGCCGTGCCTCGCTCAAGCTGCTGGCCGTCGTGCTGCCAATGTATTCGCGGAAGATGGGGAATGTCTTCCACAGCGCAAATGCCTTGAATGCCAGGATTATCTCCACGTCGGCACGCTGCGCAACGTCCTTAATGAGCTGCAGGTTGTGGCGTAGCTTGGCTTCCTCAATGATGTATACAGGGCCGTTCATTCCTTAACTCTTAACACAGGGGTTTTACCCCTGCCTGTGGTATGTCGCCCCTTCAGGGCTTAACTCTTAACTCCTAATACACTCTTGGTCCGAAGATGGCTGTTCCAATGCGTACCATGGTAGAGCGGTGTCTCACTGCTATGGTGTAGTCGTCGCTCATACCCCACGACCGCTCGCAGAAGCTGTCGTCATCGGCAAAATAGGTGTCTTTCACCTCGTCGAAGAAGTCGGCAGCCTGTTCAAACTCGCTGGCTATCTGCTGCTCGTCGTCCACGTTGCTGGCCATCATCATCAGACCGCATATACGCACATGCTCCATATTGCGCCATTCGCCGTCGGCAAGCAGCTGGCGGCAGGCATCGGGAGTGAGACCATATTTTGTGGCTTCCTCTGCTATATGCAGCTCCAGCAGCACTTTTATCACCCTATTAGCCTTGGCTGCCTGCTTCTCTATCTCGCGCAGCAGCTTCAGCGAGTCCACTGCCTCTATCATAGAGATGTAGGGCACTATATAGCGCACCTTGTTGGTCTGCAGATGTCCTATGAAGTGCCACTCAATGTCCTTGGGCAGCTGCTCGTGCTTCAGCCTTATCTCCTGCTCGTGGCTCTCGCCGAAGACGCGTTGCCCCTCCTCGTAGGCCGCCACGATATACTCGGCAGGATGATACTTGCTGATGGCCACCAGCCGCACTCCCTCGGGCAGTGTGCTTAGTATGGTGTGCAGATTTCCTTTTACGTCGTACATCTATTCTTCATACTCCGGATTCTCTGCCGGCTGCTCCTTCCCTTTCTTTCCATATTCAAAGACATCCATCAGCTTGGTCTCTACCACCGATGCAATGACATAGTCAATCATGGTGCCGCCCATCGCTTCGTCAATGTTTTTCACTGCACCCATAAAGGAGCCGGCGTGCACCAGATAGTTTACGTTCGAGCGCTTTTCCTTTTCGGTCTTCTCGTCTATGGTAATAAACTGTAGCCTGGCCTTGTACCACTTGTCGGCCATAGGGTCGTCGCTGAAGAATATCTCTTTGTAGGTAGCTTTCTTTATGTCGGTCACCTCAAAGGCTCCGCTGATGTAGCTCGACATCTCCTCCAATATACGCTGCTCGGCCTCGGTAAAGCTGAGCGCATCTACGACATACGATTCGGGCACCTGCTTCTGAGTGCCGTCGTCCATGGTCTTCTCGTATTTTATTTTGCATTCAAACCAATTGTCTGTTCTGCTTCTCATTTTTTCTTCTGTTATGTTTGTAATTGATTATTTCAGTGATGAGTTTACGTTGCTTTTGTCCTCACGGTTCTTTACCTGTATCTCCGTTATTATCTGGCTGGCCATAGAGTTGGCCTGTTCCTTGGGCAGTCCGGTCTCCTCTGCCAGCTTTGAGGCATAGTCCATAAGCTCGTCAATGGTTTTCTGCGAGTGTCCCACAAAGTCGCTCTCCGACCCGCTCATGTTGTCTTGAGAGTAGAGTGTGGCAAACTTGCCGTTGGCTGCTTTCTGGAACCGTTTTCTGAATATCTCCTCCACCTTCATATAGTTCTTTACCGAGTCGGCCAGATTATGGAAGTCTGCGTCGCTCATGTTGCTCAGGTCTATCGAGTCCATATAGGCGGCAATTTCGGGGTCCAAATACTCAGGCTGGTCGTTCACCAATGTGTCGTCATACTCCTTAAGGAAGGGGTCTTCGTTCTTCGGGTTGTCTACGAACTCCACGTTCGACGACTTTGGCAGAAGGTCGAAATATCCCCACACCAGCAGTCCCACCACAACGCATGCAGCAATGAGCATTATCATAGAGCGGCGGGAGTTGCGCTTAGCCGAGAGAGCCTCCTTCATGGCTGCTATTGTGCTGTAGCGCTTGTCAGGGTTGTCGGCAGTGGACTTCTTTATTACGCCTTTGTACTCGTAGGGAATGGACGAGCTCTCCAGCAGGCTCTCCAGAAAGCGCCCCAGGGCATATACGTCCGACCGCTCGTCGGCACCTTCGCCAGAGAGTACCTCGGGGGCCACATACTTCTCAAAACCTGCATACAGTGCGGCCTGGTTCTTCATTCCCAGGAACGACGATCCATGGCAAAGCAGCAGCGGTGAACTGTTACCCTTGCGCATGAAGATGGTTTCTGGAGCATAGCACAGATGG
>CAMYZK010000040.1 GCA_947303825.1 uncultured Prevotella sp.
ATGAGCAAGACCTAATCAGGGAATATTACGACTCTCCCAAAGCCGAGCTCGTGGCTGTCTATGGACGCAGACGCGTAGGGAAGACCTTTTTGGTCAGGCAGTGCTTTGACAGTGAGTTCGACTTCTACTTCACAGGGTCTTTCGAGACACCACGAAGCACGCAGTTGACACTGTTCAAGAAGGAACTGGAAAGGTATTCCGGGAAGAGACATCTCAAGCCCAAAGACTGGTATGAGGCATTTGAAGCCCTGCGCGAATATCTGTCTTCACTCCGCAAAGAACGGATTGTGGTGTTTCTCGACGAGCTGCCTTGGATGGACACGCCAAAGTCGGGCTTTCTCTCCGCCTTCAGCTATTTCTGGAACAGCTGGGCCTCGTCCGTATCAGGACTGAAGCTGTTTGTCTGTGGTTCTGCCACAACGTGGATGCTTACCAAGCTCATCGGTGACAAGGGCGGTATGCATGGCCGGGTCAACCGTCAGGTTTATCTGCGCCCGTTCACGCTCCACGAGACGGAACAGTTTCTCAGGAGCAAAGGCATAGACTGGGAGCATTACCAAGTGACAGAAGCCTATATGGCAATGGGCGGCATACCTTACTATTTGGACATGCTGGAAGGAAGCATGTCGCTGAACGAGAACATCGACCATCTGTTCTTTCAGGAGGGTGCCGCCCTGCGCACTGAGTATGACTTCATCTTCCGGTCGCTGTTCCGCAATTCCAAGGTCTACCGCTCTGTGGTAGAGCTGCTCGCCGTGCGCTCCTCGGGAATGAGCCGCAAGGACATTCAGGAGGCTTTGAAGATGGACGATGGCGGGCTGCTTACAGAGGTGCTCGACAATCTCTGCAAATGTGACTTCCTGCGCCAATATGATGCCTTTGGGAAGAACGGACAGGGGCAGACGTATCAGCTGATTGACTTGTTTTCGCTATTCCATCTTCAGTTTGTCTGCAAAACCAACGGGCAGGACGAGCATTTCTGGAGCAACATGCAGGACAATCCCCGCCGCACCACCTGGCAGGGCTATGCCTTTGAGCAGGTCTGTCTGCATCATATTGCCCAAATCAAACAAAAGCTGGGCATCAGTGGGGTGTTGAGCGAGGTGTGCTCCTGGGCGTGCAAACCGTTTGTTGACAAGGACGGGACCAAGTACAAAGGAACGCAGATTGACCTGGTCATCAATCGCCGTGACGAGACCGTCAATCTGTGTGAGGCCAAGTTTTCTACAGACGAGTATGCCATTACCCAAGACTATGCCGAGCGTCTGACATCCCGCAAAGAGACATTCCGCGCTGTCACCGCTACACGTAAGTCTCTACATACCACGATGATTTCCACCTACGGGCTGAAACGCAACAAATATACTGACGTGGTTCAGCGCGAAGTGACAATGGACGACTTGTTCAGGGATATGCCATAACACCACCTTCTTCATATCAGCATCTTTCCATTTTGAGATTGCAAAGGTACAACATTTTTCTGCCCCGCCAAAAACTTTGGCAGCGAAAAGTTTGGAGCTTTGGAGAAAAGGGCAACGCCTGGTGATGCCGTCCGCACCGTGGCGTTGTATATATAGACATTCAACAGCGTGAATGGATAACTGCGGCAAAGGTAGCCATTCAAATCGCGACGGCCAAGCAGACAGTGCAGAATTAACGTATGTTGTCTGTTTTTAACAATCGCGTGCGGGCGTATATGTCGTAAGCTGCCAGTAGCACTACTCATGCTACTGGTGCTACTTAGTACTGAAAATCAGATAGTTAGCAGTAGTTTCAAGGTGTTACTCGTGCTACTCATGGTGCTACTGACCCTACCAGCTTAATAGACACGCGCTATCAAGAGCATCGTCACGCTCTACCAAGAACAAATGGCCTCGCGCTGTCAACAAATGGCTTCCGCAGTAAGGTAAAACAACTTGTTTTACTGAAAAGGGCGTGCCCTTTTCTGAAAAAAGGCTGCCTCTTTCTGCAAGAGATGTGCATTTTTTTAATGCTCCAAACGACCAATACCCCAAACAACCAAATGACCAACCCCCCAAAACGACTAATCCCAGTAGCACCAGTAGTAGCACGATGCACCATCGTAACCTGTTGAAAATCAGACATCAGTAGCACCAGTAGCACCAATAGCACTAGGTGCGTCATTTACATATTATCGCGTGTACGTGCATGCGCGCGCACACGAAGTACCAAACAGAGAAACCTTATTATTCTCATGTTTCCTAAAAAGTTTTGGAAATAATACACGTTATTGCAGAAAAAGTCGTAAATTTGCACCTTAGATTCATAACAGCTTAAAAAAACAACGAGAAAGCATGAAAAGGACTATTATAGCATTCTTTGCCATTCTGTTTACTGTCGCCGTCAATGCACAGACAGGTTTGAAGAAGGTATACAACGAGGACATCGACCCCATCGAGCAGATAGACCAGGCTGTAGCCAAGGCAAAGTCTGAAGGTAAGTTCGTCATCTGTCAGGTAGGCGGCAACTGGTGTTTGCGCTTTGCTGACTTTATTACGAATGATACCACAATCAGCAAAGTGATAGACGAGAACTTCGAGTATATCCATGTGAACTACAATCCCCGGAAGTCTCTGGGAGCAGAAAAGCAGGAGCAAGGAAAAGCCTTGATGCAACGCCTGAATAATGCAGGACGCTTCGGGTTTCCCGTGCTTGTCCTTCTCGACGAAGAAGGCAAGGTGATTCACATTCAGGATTCAGGCCTTCTGGAGGAAGGAGAGGGCTACAATCAGAAGAAGGTCCTGGGCTTTTTCAAGGGATGGACTCCCCAGGCAGTGGGCAAATAATTCACTCCCCCTACATGGTGCTGGCTGAACTTAAACAAACAATCAGGACTGAAATTGTTATAGAAGGTTAAATATATCGTTTTTCGATAAATTTTTATTGAATTTATTTGGTTGTATAAAAATAAGTGTGTACTTTTGCATATCGAAAATCGATAAACATGCAAACTTAAACAATAAAATTATGAGTACAACCAATCTTTTTCAGTCTGTCAAGAAGAATCTTGTATCGGTCATTGTTGCCCTGTTGGTATTTGGAGTCTTTGTCTATGCTATCATTGGCGATGTAATCGGAATGCAGAACGCTGTTTCCGGTTATGAGTATTGCAAAAACCTCTGCGACCTGTGTCACGAAGGCAGTATGCTCTATTTTGCCGTTCTTATGGGGGCAATTATTTACCTTACATACGAGTCAAAACGGTATTCAGTATGGTCCATACGACTGTTCTACGTGATGGGTGCATCAGCACTGCTCTATTTCTTCATGGTCAGCTTTGCGTTAGACTATGTGTACCAGCTAGTCGGTGATGCTTATCAGAAGGAGTTGCCCTCACTGTTTCGTGCACTATATACCGGACCAATATGTACGTTTGTCATCTGCTGCTTCGCAATGCCTAAGATTGTTAAGGATGTGATGAAGTTGAAGGAAGAACAAGAGTTAACCGTGTAAGTGCTATGGGACATATCGTTGTAAACCTCGATGTAGAGCTCGCCAAGCGCAAGATGTCGCTGAGCGAGCTCGCCGAGCGAGTAGGCCTTACACTGGCCAACCTCTCCATTCTGAAGACGGGCAAGGCGAAGGCTGTGCGCTTCACCACCCTCGAGTCCATCTGCCGTGAGCTCGGTTGCCAGCCTGGGGATATTCTGGAGTATCGGGAATGATAATACAATCAGTTTACATAGCAAGGCCGACTGCAAAGATAAGTGCCAGGAGCAGGGCTATGACAAACAGCACGATGACAAACGCCAACATGATGTTGCCCAATGTGCGCCACCAACCATAGCCTGACAACTGCTTCATGGGGATGATGCTGAGCAGGTAGACCAATAACTGTAATGCAGATCCAAGACAAAGAAAATCACATAACGTGGAGAAGACTGTCATCATGTTGTTGGTGTAGACCATAGCTACAAAGAACTCAGAATAGCGAAGGTCGGGGATGGCAGGACAGTGACGGAAGAAGAGGTAAAGGGGTCCGGAGAACAGTAGCAGCCATAAGAGCAGGACGATGGTCTGGTGGTTGGTCATCCACACAACGACATCTCTGACTTTCATCAAGGTATTATAGACAGTCTTTTGTTCCTCGGTGAGCGGCTTGCCCTTCTCATTGACAGTCTTTCCATCGCTAGACACTTCAAAACCTTTATCTAACTGTACTTGGCTAATTGCCAGTTTGTTTTCTAACTTGACATTCAATCCGCTATTGACAACGACAGAGAAGGTGAGCAGCAGGAAGAACATCTTGAAGGGTGGAAAATAGGCCATCTGCATGCCGCTCAGGTAGTCGCGAATCATATAGCGCAGCACCAGGTCGCGCAGGCTGCGGAACATGCCCCGGTTGCCGAGTCCCCACACATCCAGGAACAGCAGGAAGGCTTTCTTGAACGAGTAGCGCCCAACGGCCGATGACTGCCCGCAACGGGGACAGTAGTTGCCTTGATAGTGGGTACCACAGGTGGCACACTCGTGCTCTTCCTCGGAGATGGGTTTTACCTGATACGGCTGTTGCTGCCACTCCAGATACTTACGGTACTTTTGCTTCAAACTCTCCAACATTTTTCAATAATATACACCTTCTGCTATATCCAAAACGACAGAACTTGATTGGTCGTTGCAAAAATACGAAAAAGGATACAATTAACAACCAAATGATATCAAAAAAAATATAAAATTGGTTTTTTCTTTGTTCTTCTCTCGCTTATTCGTACCTTTGCACCTCAAAAAGAGGAAGAGATGACAGTTTGTATTGCAGAGAAACCTAGCGTGGCACGCGACATAGCTCGCGTGATAGGGGCAACAGGTCAGCGCGACGGATATATGGAGGGTAATGGCTTTCAGGTGACATGGACTTACGGACACCTGTGTACGCTGAAGGAGCCGGGCGACTATACTGCCGCCTGGCGACCCTGGGCGCTGACTCAGCTGCCCATGATACCACCTCGCTTCGGCATAAAGCTGATAAACGAAGACCATATAGTGAAGCAGTTTGCTGTGATAGAGAAGCTCATGCAGCAGGCCGACGGGATAGTGAACTGCGGCGATGCCGGACAGGAAGGTGAGCTCATACAGCGGTGGGTGATGCAGAAGGCACAGGCCCGCTGCCCGGTGAAGAGACTGTGGATATCGTCGATGACCGACGAGGCCATACGCGAGGGCTTTGCCAACCTGCGCGATCAGGACGACTATCAGCCGCTGTACATGGCAGGCATGAGCAGGGCCATAGGCGACTGGTTGCTGGGCATGAACGCCACTAGGCTATATACCCTGAAATACGGTCAGCGAGGACAGGTGCTGAGCATAGGGCGCGTGCAGACACCGACACTTGCCCTTATTGTGAACAGGCAGATGGAGATAGACAACTTCAAGCCGGAACCCTACTGGGTGCTGGCCACCATCTATCGCGACACAACGTTTACCGCCACCAAGGGAAAGTTTACCAATAAAGAAGAAGGCGAGCAGGCCTTCTCGATCATAGAGGGAAAGCCCTTTGTGGTGACGAAGGTGGAGAAGAAGGAGGGTAAGGAGCAGCCGCCGCAGCTCTACGACCTCACGTCGCTGCAGGTTGACTGTAACAGGAAGCTGGGGTTCTCGGCAGAGTTGACGCTCAACCTGATACAGAGCCTATACGAGAAGAAGTATACCACCTATCCACGCGTTGACACACAGTATCTCTCTGACGACATCTACGCCAAGTGCCCGCAGACCATGAACGGCCTCTACCAGACAAGGTTTGCAGGTATTGCTCCATACGCACCATTGATAAAGCCCATTGGCGGAAAGCCTCTGAAGAAGTCGAAACGGGTGTTCGACTCGTCGAAGGTGACCGACCACCATGCCATCATTCCAACTGGGGTGGTGCCACAGGGATTGACCGATGCCGAGCAGAAGGTGTTCGACCTCATAGCACGCCGGTTTATAGGTGTCTTCCTGCCCGACTGCAAGTTCTCTACAACCACCGTGCTGGGAAAGGTCGAGGGTGGTGACCAAGACATAGAGTTCAAGGTTACGGGCAAGGAGATTCTAGATCCGGGATGGCGCATCGTGAGGGAGAAGACCTCTGGCAACAATCAGGAGCAGCAGGACAGTCAGGAGAATGCGGCTGCCGACGAGGAGCGCACGCTGCCCACCTTTGAGAAGGGGGAGAGCGGGCCACACAAGCCCACGCTAACCGAGAAATGGACTACGCCACCGCCTTATTATACCGAGGCGACACTGCTCAGGGCCATGGAGACGGCTGGCAAGCTGGTTGACGACGAGACGCTGAGGGCCGCCATGAAGGAGAACGGCATTGGACGGCCGTCGAGCCGCGCACAGATAATAGAGACACTCTTCAAGCGGCACTACATACGCAGGGAGCGCAAAAGACTGGTGGCTACACCTACGGGCATAGAGCTGATAGGCCTCATAAGGGAGGAACTGCTGAAAAGTTGTGAGCTGACAGGCATCTGGGAGAAGAAACTCAGAGACATTGAGCACAGGAAATATGATGCACAGCAGTTTGTTGACGAGCTGAAACAGCAGGTTACACAGATTGTCAACGAGGTGATGACCGACGGTAGCAACAGGCGGGTGTCGATAACCGACGATGCTCCTGTAAAGTCTACTAGAAAGAAAAACACGCCAAAGACGATAGAGGGAAAACCATGTCCGCTGTGCGGAAAAGGTCACATTATAAAGGGAAAGACGGCCTATGGATGCTCGGAATGGAAGAATGGATGTACTTGGCGACAGCCCTTTGAACAATAAAAGGCATGCTGGCGCGTTATATATATAAGATGAAAAAAGGAATCACATTATTATATATAACGGTACTGAGTGTGGTATTGGCCTCGTGCGGAGCTGACACTGCCATGAAGAAGGGCGACAAGTTCTATGCACTGGGCGAATACTACGATGCTGCCACCTACTACAAGAAAGCCTATTCGCAGACACCTGCCAAGGAGAGGGCGCTGCGAGGAAAGAGGTCGGTCAAGCTGGCCGACTGCTACCGCCGCATCAACCAGACGCAGCGTGCCATAGCTGCATATAACAATGCGGTGAGATATAAGCAGGGCGACTCGCTTGACATCTTGTTGCATCTGGGGCAGCTGCAGTTGAAGAACGGCAGCTACAAGGATGCAGAGAAGACGTTTCTGGCACTGGCCGACAGCCTGGGGCTGAGGGTAGTGGACAGGGGCGACAGCATTATGCTGACAAACGCTGCACCAAAACCGAGGCCGGACAGCAAGACTGATTCCGCAAAGAAACCGGACAGGAATACTGTCGCAAAGAATGCTGCTGCAAAGAAGGCCGACAAGAAGGCCGATAAGAAGGCCGATAAGAAGGCCGATAAGAAGCAAAGCAGGGCCGCCCAGAAACGTGACAAGGCCACTGCCCAGAAGTCGGGCAAGGCGACTGAGGTGCCGACACCCGACAAGAAGGCGACGGAGGCACCAAAGCCGGTGAAGGCGACTGCGGCACCGAGGCTGGAGGAGATGAAGTTCCAGCTGAAGAACGGACTGCTGTCGGCACGACTGGCCCCGAAGTGGAAGGAGGAAGCCGAGTATTCGGGATATACAGTAAAGAAGCAGGAGCTGTTCAACTCACGCAGGGCTGAATACTCACCGGCCTTGGCCGGCGAGAACAGCGACCAGCTGTTCTTCTCGTCTACACGCAACCAGGCCAAGGGCGACGAGGTGAGCGGAATAACGGGAACGAAAAATGCCGACATCTTCTTCTCACAGCTCGACGACAAGGGAAAATGGTCGAAGCCGGAACCCATAGAAAGTGAGCTGAACACCGACGAGGACGAAGGTGCCTGCACCTTCTCGCCCGACTTCAAGACTATGTATCTCACGGTGTGCAAGACCGACCCGTCTTATCCGCGCTATGCGAAGATAGCCACTGCACAGCGCAGCGACGCCTCGTGGGGTAAGCCCACGGTGCTCGAGATAAGCAACGACACGTTGTCTACATACGCCCATCCAGCCCCATCGCCCGACGGACGCTGGCTCTACTTTGTGAGCGACATGCCCGGCGGACTGGGAGGCTATGACATCTGGAGGGCAGAACTGTCTACAAAGGGAATACTAAGCGTGGAAAACGTAGGAGCACCCATCAACACTCCCGGCGACGAGATGTTCCCTACCTTCAGGCCTAACGGCGACCTCTACTTCAGCAGCAACGGACATCCTGGCTTCGGAGGACTCGACATCTACTACGTGGAAAACATGGAGGGCAGAACAGACAGTGCTGCGGCAACCACTGCGGCAGCAAATTCTTCACTCTTCACTCTTCACTCTTCACTAGAGAACTCTTCACTCAAAGTAGAGCATCCAGGCTGGCCCTTGAACTCGCAAGGCGACGACTTCGGCATGACCTTCGAGGGGCTGCACAACCGTGGCTACTTCTCGTCGAACAGGGGTGATGCCCGTGGATGGGACCATATCTACTCGTTTGAGAAAGCAGAGATCATACAGACCGTGAAGGGATGGGTGTACGAGAAAGACGGCTATGAGCTGCCACAAGGTCTTGTTTACATGGTGGGCAACGACGGCACCAACAAGAAAATATCGGTGAGGGGCGACGGCTCGTTTGTAGAGGAGATAAAGCCTGGCGTGAAGTATGTGTTCCTTGGCACCTGTCGGGGATTCCTCAACCATAAAGAAGAGCTGTGCGTGGAGCCCGTGCTCGAGTCGGAAGAGTATGTGCTGCAGTTCCCTCTGGCATCTCTCACCGCACCGGTGCTTATAGACAACATCTTCTACGACTTCGACAAGGCAACGTTGCGGCCTGAGTCGAAAGAGGCTCTCGATAATCTCATTGCACTGCTCAACGAGAACCCCAACGTCACCATAGAGCTGTCATCGCACACCGACAACCGAGGCTCGGACAAATACAACGTGGGGTTGTCGCAGCGTAGGGCAGAGAGCGTGGTGAATTATCTCATTGAGCATGGCATTGCCAAGGACCGCCTGTCGCCCATGGGCTACGGCGAGGGTAAGCCAAAGGTTATCAGGAAGAAGCTTACAGAGAAATATACTTGGCTGAAAGAAGGCGACCAGCTCACTCCTCAGTTTATTGACGCGCTGAAAGACGAGGAACAGAAAGAGGTGTGCCACCAGCTGAACCGCCGCACGGAGTTCATTGTGCTGCGCACTACCTACGGCATGTTTGACGCCGAGGGTAAGGCGAAAGAGCAGCCCGAGAAGAAGGTCAAGGAAGAAGAGACGTCAGAACCAGAGGAGCTATGGTAAACCTTCCCGATGATTTCGTCAGACTGACGCGAGAGCTGATGGGCGAGCAGCGGTTTGCACGCTATATGGCAGCCTTCGACGAGGATGCGCCTGTAAGCATCAGGCTCAACCCCAGGAAGAATGACACGCTGAATGTGAAGGATGGGGAGCCTGTGCCCTGGTGCGACGATGCCTACTATCTGCCTAAACGCCCCAATTTTACATTCGACCCACTGCTACATGCAGGCTGCTACTATGTGCAAGAGGCGGCATCAATGTTTCTGCATGCTGTGCTGAAACAGCATTTGCCAAGCCACCCCGTAACCATGCTCGACCTATGTGCGGCTCCGGGGGGTAAGTCTACGCTGGCCTGTTCGGTATTGCCGACGGGAAGCTCGCTGTGGTCTAACGAGCCAGTGAGACAGCGCGCCAATATTCTCCTGGAGAACATACAGAAGTGGGGTTACGACCAGTGCCATGTGTCAAGCTGCTACCCCTGTGACTACCGTAAGAGCAAGCTGCTGTTCGATGTGATACTCTGCGACGTTCCTTGCTCGGGCGAGGGGATGTTTCGCAAAGACCCGGCCACCATTGCCGAATGGAGCACTAAGAACGTGGAACGGTGCTGGCAGTTGCAGCGCGAGATAGTGGGCGATGCATGGCAGTGCCTGCCCCCCGGGGGATTGCTCGTCTACAGCACTTGCACCTTCAATACCAAGGAGAACGAGGCCAACATAGCGTGGATGCTTACGGAGTTTGACGCCACCGTGCTTCCCGTTGAAACAAAACCAGAGTGGAACATCTGCGGTTCACTGCTCTCTGGTTTCTCTCAGCCTGTCTACAGGTTCATTCCAGGTATCACTCGCGGAGAAGGACTCTTTATGTGTGTCTTGCGCAAGGGGGGCAGACTGCTGCCCGTTGATGGTGAGGAACAGATAACCAGACGACATGCTGGCAAGGCGGCGAAAGGAGCTAGGCAGGGATTGGATGGCAAGGCTGCGAAGGGCGCTAGACAAGGTATAGCAGAGTTGCAACCTCTTCCACTGCACACCGACGGGCCTGCCATTGAACTGACCTACGAGCAGGCCATTGCCTTTCTGCGCCATGAGTCGCTGCTGCTGCCGCCAGACGCGCCAAGAGGTTTGGTAGAGGTGTGCTATAAAGGTCATGGCTTGGGCATGGTAAAGAACATCGGCTCTCGTGCCAACAACCTCTATCCGAAGGAATGGCGGATAAAGGCAACCCATATACCACAAGAGATGCCTGTAATAGTGAGTTAGCTATTACAAAGGTGAGGGCGAAACACATTCGTAAAGAAAAATGCGCACCGTCTGTGTAGACGGTGCGCATTGGTAATTAGGGACTGACGGTAATGGTCTGGTCCTGTTTTCTTGTTTTATTCTACTACGATGGGCTTGTACTTAGGCACGAGGCTCTTCATGATGAACCATCCGATGAGGTAGGCCACCGAGCAGATGCAGAACACCACCATGTAGGCGGCGGGCTTGCCGTCGAAGCCGAAGAAGGTGAAGGCCTCGCCCTGTCCGTCGGCCCATGTGAAGAACGAGCCTGAGCCCTTGTTGATGAGGAACGATCCGATGCCACCAGCCATCGAGCCGATGCCGGTGATAGTGCCGATGGTGCTCTTGGGGAACATGTCACCGATGGTAGAGAAGAGGTTGGCCGACCATGCCTGGTGTCCGGCGCCCAACAAGCCAATGAGAATGGCGGGCCACCAGGCGCTGAAGCTACCCAGCGGCTGTGCCAGCAGGCCTAAGAGAGGGAAGCAGGCAAAGATGAGCATGGCGCGCATGCGACCCAGATAAGGGTTCATGCCTTTCTTCTCCACGAAGTAGGTAGGCAGATAGCCGCCGCCGATGGAGAGGACTGTGACGATGGCGTAGAGCGTGAGGATGAGCAGGATGCCCATCGTAGAGTCGCTGGTGTAGCCGAAACGGTCGCTGAAATAGGCGGGAGCCCAGAAGAGGAAGAACCACCACACGCCGTCGGTCATGAACTTACCCACGATGAACGACCACGTCTGCTTGTACTTGAAGCAGTCCCAGAAGGGGATAGTCTTCTCTTCTTTCACGTTGTCACGGTCTTGAACCTCGGCAATGTCACTGTCCTGCTCAATGTAGTTCAGCTCGGCCTGGTTCACACGCTTGTTCTTGGCGGGTTTGTCGTAGAGCCATATCCACAGGCCCATCCACACGAAGCCCAGCGCACCAATGACAATGAATGCCATCTCCCAGCCCCAGGCACGGGCCAGCAGGGGAATGGTAGCAGGTGCAGCAAGGGCACCAACAGAGGCACCGCTATTGAAGATGGAGGTGCTGAAGGCACGGTCCTTCTTCGGGAAATACTCGGCAGTCACCTTGATGGCGGCGGGGAAGTTACCAGCCTCACCGACGGCAAGGATGAGACGACAGGCCAGGAACAGCCATACCGAGACGGTGGTAAGAGCAGTGATGCTACCTCCGGCAAGGCCTATGGCACCCCATCCGCATGCAGCGTGCAGGCACGCACCCACACTCCATACGAAGATGGCGATGAGGTAGCCCTTCTTTGTCCCCATCCAGTCGATGAACTTTCCAGCAAAGAGGTTGGCCACGGCATAGAAGATGGAGAACAGACCAGTGATGGTACCATAGTGGTCGTCGGTCCAGTGGAAGTCGGGAGCGATGAAGTCTTTCCACGTCAGGGAAAGCACCTGGCGGTCCATATAGTTGATGGTTGTCGCCAGGAAGAGCAGTCCGCAGATGACCCAGCGGAAGTTGCTCATTTTAACAGTTTGAATAGGAGTCATTTTTTTTGTTATTTCGGCGTTTTCGTTATTTCGTTATTTCGATGTCTCGACATTTCGATATTTCAACTTACCTGATATCAATGACGGGAATATTGTCTTTGTCGTTATAGTAGAGGTTCTCACCGGCCATGCCCCAGATGAAGGTGTAGTAGTAGGTGCCGGCAGCGGCGTGCATGCTCCACTCGGGCGACATGATGGCCTGCTCGTTGTGCAGCCAGACGACGCGGC
>CAMYZK010000041.1 GCA_947303825.1 uncultured Prevotella sp.
TCTTGTCTACATACACGCAGCCGTTCTCCTTGAAGTCGGGGAACCACTGCCTTCCAATACCGTATTTCCGTTTCTCTGCCATAGCCTGCTGTTGTTTTCTCGCTGCAAATATACAGAAAAATTTCCTAATAACCAATAATATGGCAGAAAAGTTTCTACCTGCGGGTGAAGGTCACGGAAAAATCCTGATGCGCCGAGTATGCGAAAAGGGTGGTGGGCACCTATAATTTTACAAAAGTGTGACGAAAGTTTGCCAGTTACAAGAAAAGTTTATACTTTTGTAGGAAAATATCGTTATTATGGTTAAAGCTTGGAGAGAAATGGTTACCATCCCGACCTATGAGATTGGGAAGGCAGAGAAAAATCCAATATTCTTAGAGAAACGTGTGTATCAGGGGTCAAGTGGGGTAGTGTACCCTTATCCAGTGATTGAGTCGATAGCCAACGAGCCTACTCCCCGTGAGTGGAAGGTGGTGTGGCTTGAGAACGAGTATATCAAGGTGATGGTGATGCCTGAGCTTGGCGGGCGCATACAGATGGCCTACGACAAGGTGAAACAGCGGCACTTCGTTTACTACAACCATGTCATTAAGCCTGCACTAGTGGGATTGACGGGACCGTGGATTAGCGGTGGCATCGAGTTCAACTGGCCACAGCACCATCGTCCCAGCACTTACCTGCCCGTGGACTGCGACATAGTGGAAAATGAGGATGGTAGCGTGACGGTTTGGGTGAACGAAATGGAGCGTATGTTTCACCAAAAGGGTGCTGCCGGATTCACCCTGCGGCCGGGCTGTGCCTATCTGGAGATAAAGGGACGGGTGTCTAACCGCACGCCGCTTCCGCAGACGTTCCTGTGGTGGGCCAACCCGGCGGTGGAGGTGAACGACGCCTACCAGAGCGTGTTCCCACCTGATGTCAACGCTGTCTTCGACCACGGGAAGAGGGCCGTCTCGTCGTTTCCCATAGCTACAGGTACCTATTATAAAATGGACTACTCTGCCGGTGTGGACATCTCAAACTACAGGAATATCCCCGTGCCAACAAGCTATATGGCTGTTAACTCGAAGTACGACTTTGAGGGTGGCTACGAGAACGACTCTCACGGTGGTATGCTGCATGTGGCAAGCCACCACTTCTCGCCAGGAAAGAAACAGTGGACGTGGGGCAACGGAGACTTTGGAAGGGCGTGGGACAGGAATCTTACCGACTGTGTCGGAAGTGAAGAGTTAAGAGTGAAGAGTGAAGAATTTGCTACCGCTACACTTCCTACTAACAATGGCGTACCCCCAAGCCCGGATGGAGATTCTTCACTCTTCACTCTTCACTCTTCACTTAAACCGGGATTCCGTCCTTACATAGAACTGATGGCGGGAGTGTATACGGAGAACCAGCCTGACTTCACCTGGCTGATGCCATACGAGGAGAAGCAGTTTGTGCAGTTCTTCATGCCGTACAGGGAGCTGGGGGTGGTGAAGCAGGCCACGAAGGACTTCGTCTTCAATATAGAAAGCCTCCCCCCGACCCTCTCCAAAGAGAGGGGGAGGTTGGTTACCTTCAAGGTGTTGGCCACGTCAAGGCAGGAGGTACGTATCGTGTTGCGCAACAAGCAGGGTGAGGAGTATTATAATAATGTGGTGACGCTATCGCCTGAGGCCGTCGTCGAAGAGACCGTTGACGTAAAAAGCGCCACGCTGGACGACTTGCTCTTCACCATCAGCAAATCCAGTCAAGCCCCCCTTCCTTGGGGAAGGGCTGGAGGTGGGCTTCTTGCTTGGCAGGCCGAACCTGACGAAATACGTCCCATACCCGATGCTGCCGAGGCTGCATTGCCCCCGGTTCAGACGAAGACCAACGACCAGCTCTACTTGACGGGACTGCACCTGGAGCAGTACCGCCACGCCACATGGAGTGCCCTCGACTACTACGAGGAGGCACTGAGACGTGACCCCAACGATGTGCGTTGCCTTAACCAGACAGGACTGTGGTATCTGCGCCGGGGACGTTTCGACAAAGCCGAGTCATATCTGCGCCGAGCAGTGAAAATCTGGCAGAAACGTAACCCGAACCCTTACGACGGGGAGGCCATCTTCAACCTGGCACTATGCCTGAAGTACCGAGGAATTGGACAATTTGACCATTGGACCATTTCACAATTTGACAATTCCAGTGGCAATAGCCAAATAGTAGAATCGTCAAATAGTAAAATAACCGAGGCATACGAGCTCTTCTGGAAGTCAACATGGAACAAGGCATGGGCCGATGCTGGATACTTTGAGGCAGCCTGTCTTAGTACATTGCAGGGTCGCTATGAGGATGCACTCGACGAGCTGAATCGATGCCTGATCTTTAACAGCTGCAACCACAAGGCCAGGGCACTGAAGGCTGCAGTGCTGCGAAAACAGCATGACGGCAAGCAGAAAGGCGGACTGCCGATGGGAAGCTCCAAGGAACAGAATGAGAGACTAGCCTTTATCAGCGAGTCGTTGGCATTAGACCACTTCAACTACGGCATACGCTATGAGCATTATCTGTTGACCATGGACGAGAACCTGCTGAAGGAGCTGAAGACATTGTTGCGCCAGAGCTGCCATAACTACGACGAGCTGGCTCTAGACTACCTGCAGGCGGGGCTGGCGGCAGAGGCCGTCGATGTATGGACAATGGCTGAGACGGAGGAGGCTGTATGGCCCATGACATATTATTATATGGGATATGCCAAGGAGATGCAGGGCAAGAGCGATGAAGCAAAAGCCTGCTACGAGAAGGCTGAGACCATGAAGCCAGACTATTGTCTTCCCAACAGGCTGGAAGACATCTTGGTGCTTGAAGCAGCAAAACAGATGAATGCGGATGGCAACAGGGCTCCGTATTACCTTGGATGCCTGTTTTACGACAAACGGCAGTATGATGTAGCTGTAGAGAATTGGGAGTTGTCTGCAAGGCTCAACAACGCGTTCCCCACGGTGTGGCGTAACCTTGCGCTAGCCTGCTTTAACAAGCTAGGCAGGCAGCAAGAAGCCATAGCGTACATGGAGCGTGCATTCAGTCTGGACGAGAGCGACAGCCGCATCCTCATGGAGCTGGATCAGCTGTACAAGCGTATGCAGAAACCGCACTTAGAGCGACTGGCGTTCATGCAGAAATACCCGCAGCTTATTCAGCAGCGCGACGACCTGGTGCTTGAAGAGATAACCCTGCTTAATCAGTTGGGACGATATGAGGATGCCATGCAGAAACTCGATGCCCACCTGTTCCACCCATGGGAGGGCGGTGAAGGCAAGGTGCCCGCACAATATCAGATATGCCGCGTGGAGCTGGCTAAACAGGCCATCGGTGCACACGAGTATGAGAAGGCCATCGGCTTGTTGGAGCAGTGTCTGGTGTACCCCCATCACCTGGGAGAGGGTAAACTCTTTGGAGCGCAGGAAAACGACTTCTATTATTTCCTTGGAGTGGCTTACGATGCCATAGGACAGGTACAGAAGGCCCGCGATTGCTGGACTGAAGCCACAAAAGGCCCGCAGGAGCCTGCCGCCGCCATGTACTACAACGATGCCAAGCCCGACAAGATCTTCTATCAGGGACTGGCATTGCTAAAGCTGGGACGCAAGGACGAGGCCAATGGACGCTTCTACCGACTGGTGAACTACGGCAAGCAACACATCTTTGAAAAGCAGACAATGGACTACTTCGCCGTGTCGCTGCCCGACCTCCTTATATGGGAGGACAGCCTTGATGTGAAGAACCTTATCCACTGCAAGCTTATGCTCGCATTGGGATACCTCGGACTGGGAGATAAAGAGAAGGGACTGCGGTTACTGGGAGAGGTAAAGGCACTTGACATCAACCATCCTGTTCCGCCTGCCTGCTTATCCACATTTACAATGAGCAGCACTCATCTTCTCTCAGTCTAGTCCGAAGAGAACTTTCAGACCTCCGTCAACACCGGAGAATCCCATGAAGGCCAGGCTGAGCAGGCCTGCGCTGATGAGGACTATGGCCATGCCACGCATGCCTTTGGGGATGTTTGTCAGCTCCAGTTGCTCGCGTATGCCGGCAAAGACCGTCAGCGACAGGCCGAAACCTATGGCAGTGGAGAAGGCATACATGATGGTCTTGCCAAGGCTCATTACATACTCGTCGTGCTGGCATACGTAGATGGCAACGCCAAGAACGGCACAGTTGGTGGTGATGAGTGGCAGGAAGATGCCCAGGGCCTGATAGAGGGCAGGCGACACCTTCTTGAGAATAATCTCGACCATCTGCACCAAGGATGCAATGACCAGGATGAACGCTATGGTCTGTAGGTACTTCAGGTCGAGGGGTACTAGTATAAAGGTCTGTACCAGCCAGGTGACCAGTGTTGCCAGCACCATGACAAAGGCCACGGCAGCCGACATTCCCAGCGAGGTGTCTATCTTCTTCGATACGCCGAGGAACGGACAGATGCCTAGAAACTGCGCCAGTACTATGTTGTTGACGAAGATGGCGCTGATAAATATAAGTATGTATTCCATAAACTCTTAACTCTTAACTCTTAACTCGATTGACTATCGCAATGAGGAAGCCTAGTGTGATGAAGGCACCTGGAGGAAGGATAAACAACAGGATGTTGTAGGTTTCGGGTAGCAGCGTCAGTCCGAAGACAGAGCCGGCTCCCAACAGCTCGCGTACTATGCCCAGCAGGGTAAGAGCCAAGGTGAAGCCCAGGCCTATACCTATGCCGTCGAAGAGGGAGGCTACGGGACTGTTCTTGGCGGCAAAGGCCTCGGCACGCCCCAGTATGATACAGTTAACCACTATAAGGGGAATAAATAGTCCAAGGGCCTTGTCAACATCGGGCAGGAAAGCCTTGATGACCAGCTGAAGAATGGTGACGAAGGCGGCTATGACAACGATGAACACCGGGATGCGCACCTTGTCGGGGGTAAGAGCCTTAAGCAGAGATATTACTACATTGGTGCAGATGAGCACTACCATCGTGGCAAGTCCCATCGACAGACCATTCATGGCCGATGTCGTAGTGGCTAGGGTGGGGCACATGCCCAGCATCAGGACAAACGTAGGGTTGTCTTTGACGATGCCATTCTTTATAATATTAATATAGCTCATAATTCTTAACTCTTAATTCTTAACTCCTAATTTATATGCGTTGTAGGCATTGCTTACTGCAAGCAGAAAGGCCCGGCTGGTGATGGTTGAAGCGGTGATGGCATCAACCTTGCCTCCGTCCTTCGACACGGTGAGGCCGTTGGAGGGACTCTTACCGATGATGTCGCCAGGCTGCCCTTTCTGAAACCACTGGTCGGCCTTGGCACCCAGTCCGGGAGTCTCCTGATGTTCGAGTATGGTGTAGCCAAGAATGGTGCCGTCGTTGTTGAAACCCACTAACACCTTCAGCTCACCGCCAAATCCCATGGTAGAGCTTTGCACGGCAGCACCTTTGTCGTTATTGTAGACAATGAATGTCTGTTCCTTGCCCTTAGCATCTTTCTGGCGGATGGTGTCGGCTTTGGTGACAGCCACATTGTCTGACTGCATCACGGTCTTGATGCCGTTTTCTAGCGCCAGCTTCTTCTGGTCGTCAATGGGGCCGCTTGTAATGTGGTTTACCCACGCCAGCACACCGCCCATGATGATGGCAACGCCCGTTAGCACGAGCACCATATTGGTTATTGTCGATTCTAGTTTCTTCATAATGTCATTTTACCATTTCACTATTTTACCATTTCACTATTTTACCATTTTACTATTTTACAATTATACAATTTGACTATTTTACTATTTTGCTATTTAGTCAAATTGTCAATTCTTAGGGACTTGTACCTCTCCGAAGCGCTTGGGCTTGACATAGTTGTTGATGAGAGGCGTGAAGGCGTTCATGATGAGAATGGCAAACGACATACCCTCGGGGTATGCTCCCCAGTTGCGTATGATGATGGTAAGCAGACCAATACATACGCCATAGATGAGTTGTCCTTTCGGTGTCATTGGCGAGGTGACATAGTCGGTTGCCATGAAGATAGCACCGAGCAGCAGACCGCCGCTGAGAATCACCGTCGTGGGGTCGGCATAGATGGGACTCACCAGATGCATGATGGCGCTGAAGACGAACACCGTCGCGACAATGCTGACAGGTATATGCCATGTGATTATCTTTTTCCAGAGCATGTAGACGAAGCCCATGAGCAGGGCAAGGCCGCATATTTCGCCTATGGTGCCGGCTCCACCCCCCAACGAGTAGTCGCCTAGCAGCAGGTTGAAAGCATCGGGAAGTTGTTCAAGCACGCTGATGTCTCCAGTCTTGATGGCTTCTTTCATCACTGCCAGCGGTGTGGCTCCTGTTGTGGCATCGGTATAGCTGAGCAGATGGCCTGGCTCAGGCCAGGTGGTCATCTGTGCAGGGAAAGCCACCAGCAGTGCGCACCGTCCTACCAGGGCTGGGTTGAAGATGTTGTTACCCAATCCGCCGAAGGTCATCTTTGCCACGCCAATGGCAAAGAGTGCACCGATGATGATAATCCATACAGGCAGGTTGGAAGGCAGGTTCATGCCTAGCAGCAAGCCGGTGAGAGCTGCCGAACAGTCGGTGATAGTGTTGCGAGGATTCTTAAGTATGTATTTGTTGATGGCCCACTCAAAGAAGACGCAGGCTGCCACACTTGACAGGCACACGATGACTGAGCCGATGCCGAAGTACAAGAACGACACCAGCAGTGCAGGCATCAGGGCGATGATAACGCCGCGCATGTTGCGCTCCACGGAGTCGCTACCGTGAGCGTGTGGTGAAAGTGATACAATTAGTTTGCTCATATAAAGCCCACCCAAGCCCTCCCCAAGGGAGGGATGTTTAGTTACTTAATGGGTGCTCCTTTTATTTAATTTATAAAAAAATACTTTGTTGCTGATTTAATTTCCGCAAGTTCTTTTCTACCACAGATTATCTGTGATTTCTCAGATTAGGTGACTCGGAGATAAATATGTTAATTTACTTCCTGCTGCGTATGATTCCCATAACAGTCTGTTTGCCCTGACGGATGTTGTCGAGCAGCGGACGATGGGCGGGGCACGTGAACTGGCACGAACCGCACTCTATGCAGCTTACTATCTCCTCATGTTCTGCCCTCTCCCAGTTCTTGAAGGCAGACAGCTTGGCCAGTAGGTATGGCTCCAGTCCCATGGGGCAGGCCGATACGCACTTGGCACAGCGTATGCAGGGCTGCGGCTCCTTGCGGCGGGCATCGTCGCCGCTTAGTATGGTGACCGAGTTAGTGCCTTTGCAGATAGGTACCTCTGTGCTTGTCAGTGCCTTGCCCATCATTGGGCCGCCGGCAAGCAGCTTGTTGTCGCCTTCGGGCATGCCACCGCAAGCTTCTATAAGGTTGCTCATAGGAGTTCCCATGCGCACCAGGAAGTTTCCAGGGTCTTTCACCTGCTTGCCGGTCACTGTGGTATAACGTTCGAAGAGTGGCTTGTTTTTCATAACTGCCTGGTAAACAGCATATGCAGTACCCACGTTCTGAACTATTGCTCCAACGTTGACAGGAATGGCGGGAGGGGCAGGCACTTGACGGCGTATAACGGCATCGACCAGCTGTTTCTCGCCTCCTTGAGGATAGCGCTGCTGCAGGGGTACCACCTCTACCTGGTATTCCGAAGCGGTGAACGCTTCGGCACACTTTTTGGTGAGCAGTTCGATGGCCTTGGGCTTGTTTGTCTCTATGCCTATGTAGCCGGTGGTGACCTTTGCTCCCTTCATCAGCAGCTCCAGTCCGACGAGTATCTCGTCGGCGTGCTCCATCATCAACCGGTAGTCGGCAGTGATGTAGGGCTCGCACTCCACGGCGTTGATGATAACGCACTCGGCCTTGGCCGTTGGCGGCGGCGTTAGCTTGATGAATGTTGGAAAGCATGCGCCGCCCATTCCCACTACGCCGGCATCCTTGATGCGCTTAACAATCTCTTCAGGAGTCAGCTCCTTATGGTCTTTTACTTTCTCCAGCTTGTCAGAGCGGTCGATGCTTTCCTCCCATTCGTCGCCCTCGACATTAATGATGATGCAGGGTTTGCGGTAGCCAGTAGCATCGATAGCAGTGTCTATCTTGAATACGGTTCCCGATACCGACGAGAAAATGGGTGCGCTGACAAAGCCTCCTGCCTCTGCCAGCAGGGTTCCTACCTTTACCTTGTCGCCCTTTTGTACCACGGGTTTGGCAGGTGCGCCTATGTGCTGTGATAGCGGGAAGATGGCTTGCTTGGGCAGCGCAGCAACCTTGGTAGGTACTTCATGCGTCAGCTTGTTCTCTTCGGGGTGAATGCCCCCAATGCGGAATGTTCTTATGTTCATGCGGTTTCCTCCTTTCTGTGTGGGGTAGGTGGGGTAGGTGGAGTAGGTGAGGTAGCTGGAGTAGGTTTGGGGGCAGGGAAGTTGACTGCGATGATGGCATGTGTGGGGCAAACCTTTTCGCATTTGCGGCAGAGACGGCATTTCTCAGGGTCTATATACGAGAGGTTGCTCTCAATGGTGATGGCCTCAAACTGGCATTCCTTCATGCACTTGCCACAGCCTATACAGCTCACCTTACAGGCCTTCATCGACACAGCTCCCTTGTCTTTGTTGACGCACGACACAAATACCCGGCGTCCTTTAGGGCCTTTCTTGCGAAGCTCAATGATGTTGCGTGGACAAGCCTTTACACATGCGCCGCACGCAGTACATTTGTCTTCGTCAACTTCGGGCAGCCCTGTCTGCTGATTAATGCTGATGGCACCAAACTGGCATGCCTCCACACAGTCGCCGCATCCCAGGCATCCGAATCCGCATGCCGTCTCGCCTGCACCACACGAGTGCATGGCTGCACAGCTGCGCATCCCGCCATACTCGGCTATGCGCGGTCTGTGCTCACAGCTTCCGTTACATCTCACAACAGCTACCTTGGGCTCGCCGTTGGCAATGGCCATTCCCAACAGGTTGGCCACACGCCCCATGACATCGCTGCCTCCTACGGGGCAGTTCAGCCCGTCGAGGCTACCCTTGTCTGCACCCTTTACCAGGGCATCGGCCATTCCGCCGCACCCGGCAAAGCCGCATCCGCCACAGTTGGCTCCGGGCAGAAGCTCGTTGACCTGTGCAATGCGTGGGTCTTCATAGACAGCAAATCGCTTGGAACATGCATACAGCACCAAGGCTGCAATGAGTGCAATTCCTCCGAGCACAATTACTGCAATCAAAATGAAATTCATAAAAAAGATGTTTGTTTTGTTGTTTTTTTAGTTTGTTTCTAATACCAGCTTCTGTAGTTTGTCTTTATTCTTTTCTTAGTCTGTTCCTTCCAGATGGAATGCAATGTCCTTCTCAAGGCGTGAACGGCACAGCCACACAATAATATAATATAATGCAACTGTCCCAAGCATCAACAGTGCCGCCTTTCCCTCGTTGCATCCTGTCGATAGTGTTGCAACAAGTACTACCAGCATGAGCAGCAGCGGTATGCCGAAAGCTATCAGGGCAGCCTTGCCTGCCGAGTGTGCACTGGTGCTAACAGTAACGTTCTGCCCCACTTTCCAGCGTGCTGTGTCGCTGCATTGCACGTCAATGATTTTCTCTTTCATCTCAGCAGTATGGCATTTTGATGCCACCTTGCACGATGCACAAGCCGCTGCCTGAAGTATACGCACCCTCACGAGTGTTCCTTCTATAGAGTCTATAACACCTTCGTGCCTTATAAGGTTTTCCATTGCGGGTGCAAAGTTACAACTAAAATATGAATTAGACGAAGAATTGTTCTTTTTTTCTGAAAAATATCCTCATTCATTTGCAAATACCAATCATTTTTTCTAATTTTGCAATCTATACACTCAACAGCAAAAGCATTATGAAGGCAACAGAGCAGACCATTCTTCATGTAGAAAGAGCCTTGCGTAGGACGGCAGTGAAATTTCCGCCGGAGGCAGAGGCCGACCGTATGACAGACATCCACATCGTCGTGTCGCAGGACACAGGCGAACTGAAGACGTTTGACGATGATGACAATGAACTGATGCGGTGTGTGGTGGAGCAGTGGATAGGCAATACCGACGATGACTTCTACGACAGTGTGTCTTCTCTGATACGCAAATGTATCATACAGAACAAGGAGCTTGTAGAGAAGCTTTCCATACTGCGGCCTTATTCTTTCGTACTGGAAGATGACGACAGGGAGCACATTAACGAGCTTTATGTTGTAGACGATGAGATAGGCATTATTGAGCCGTTGTCGATAGACAGCATAGACAAAGACCTAGACGATTTCCTCGACAATCTGCTGAAGCTGTAGCCCGTTATGAAGGCCAAGAGCATCATCTCATTTGTGTCGCATATTGACTCATGGCGTGCCAGACACGTCAGCGAGCGGATGTTTGTGCTCTTCCTGGCTTTCATGGTTGTCTTGCTGTCGGCTGTTGCCGCTTATCTGCTGCTGTGGTTTATAAACAAGATTATTCTCCTGTTGACGGGAGGCTTCGATGCAGCATCCTTCAACCTGCTCTATCTGGTCTATCCCGTTGTGGGTATCTTCGTCACCATGCTCTTCGTGCGCTATGTGGTGAAAGACAACATTTCGCATGGCATAACGCGCATACTCTATGCAATAAGCCAGAACCGTTCCAGGATGAAGGCCCACAACATGTGGTCTAGCGTTGTTGCATCGGGCATCACCATAGGTTTCGGCGGGTCGGTGGGAGCCGAGGCACTCATAGTGCTTACAGGGTCGGCCATAGGGTCTAACCTGGGTAAGCTCTTCCGCCTGGACAGCCGCACGTTGATGCTGCTCATGGGATGCGGAGCGGCAGGTGCCATAGCCGGCATTTTCAAGGCACCCATAGCAGGACTGGTGTTTACCTTGGAGGTGTTGATGATAGACCTTACCATGGCCTCGCTCATGCCTATTCTCGTAAGCTGTGTCACGGCCACCTGCTTCACATACATCTTCAGCGGCAATGCGGTGCTCTTTACCTATCATCTGGACAATGTGTGGACTTTGGAGCGTATTCCGGCCTGCGTGGGTCTGGGAGTGTTCTGCGGACTGGTGAGCCTGTACTTCATTAGGACTATGGGCTTCTGTGAGGACATCTTTGCCCGCTTCAAAGACAAGCCGCTGATCAAGCTGTTGATGGGAGGCACACTGCTGTCGCTGCTCATCTTCCTTTTTCCCTCGCTCTACGGTGAGGGCTATTCCAGCATAAACCTCCTGCTTAACGGTAACGGCCAGGGCGACTGGACACAGCTGCTCAACAACTCGCTGTTTGCCGGTCAGGAGAAGTATCTCTTGCTCTATGTCGGACTGGTGTTGCTGACAAAGGTCTTTGCCACTTCTGCCACCAATGGCGGTGGCGGCTGTGGCGGTACGTTTGCCCCATCACTATTCGTAGGCTGTTTCAGCGGTTTCTTCTTCTCACGGCTGTGGAACACCTACCAGATAGGTGTCTACGTGCCAGAGAAGAACTTTGCCCTGATGGGCATGGCCGGAGTGATGTCGGGGGTAATGCATGCTCCGCTTACGGGCATCTTCCTCATTGCCGAGCTTACCGGGGGCTACAGCCTTTTTCTCCCGCTGATGATTGTGTCTGTTTGCAGCTACCTTACCATAATTATCTTCGAGCCTCACAGCATCTACGGTTCGCGGTTGGCCAAGGAGGGCAAGCTCATTACCCATCACACCGACCATGCCGTGCTCACACTCATGCAGCTCGACAGTGTGATAGACCGCGACTTCCTCTCTGTAAGTCCTGACACAGAGCTGGGACAGATAGTTCACAAGATAAGCCGCACACAGGGCATGGTAATACCTGTTGTAGACGCCGCCGGCAGCCTGTTGGGTGAGATAGACATCACAAAGATACGCCACGTGGTGTTCCGCATTGAGCTTTACCACCACTTCACGGCCAGCCAGCTAATGAAACAGCCATCGGCAGTGCTTAACGACAGCTTGCCGATGACCGTTGTGATGAATACTTTCGATGCCACCCATGCCGACTATCTGCCTGTGCTCGACAGAGACGGCCATCTCAAGGGCTATCTCTCGCGCCAGCATGTCTTCACCCAGTATCGTAAGATGGTGGCCGACATGAGCGAAGACTAACCGGCGTTTTCTTTATTGCTTTTTCATTACCCCACCTGACTTCCTGGTCTTACATCCTTTGTAGTTGTCACTACACTGAGGCTCTCGTCGGCATCTACGGCCGAGAGTATCATG
>CAMYZK010000042.1 GCA_947303825.1 uncultured Prevotella sp.
GGTTCAAGGCCTCCCTAAACCCGGCGAACTGCTGCTGATACTCCGTTTGATAGAACGCCGAGTCCTTCGACAGCACCAAGGAGGCCGAGTTGTGTCGGTTGTCACCCATCATCCAGTAGTAGTCCATCTTGAAGGTGTACTTCGTTGTCGGCTTGTCGTTGATGTATATCTGTCCGTTCTTCACCTCCACCTTGTTGCCCTCGTAGGCCCTTATGCATCGCTCGTAGACAGCCAGGTTCTGGTATATGTCCTTGCCGGGCAGCTTGATGGTGTCGGCAAGGTCGATGGTAGCACCCTTCTTCGGTATCCAGATGGGTCCGTAGTTATCACGTGTCCAGTGCAGGTTTCCGTTCTTGGGGTACACCTTGCGCAGGTCGTCATCGGGCGGCACGGTGTTCAGCTCCACACTGTCTACCAGGTCTTTGTGCTGCAGCAGTGCAGCCTTGGCCTGCTTGGTGAGCGGCATATATGCCACCTTGGTGCGCCGTGCAAAGTGTATGTCGTCGCGCTGTGAGCCTCTGGGATAGCCCAGGTCTTCGCAGGTGATGCCCTGCTCTTTCATAAAGTCGTTGGTCAGCGTGCTTCCCTCCTTGAAGGTTACCGAGTGCGAATACTGCACCAGGTCGGGCTCCTTGTTCATCTTGCCGTCCAGGTATATCATGCGGTCTTTTATCTGCAGTGTCTGGCCTGGCAGTCCCACACAGCGTTTCACATAGTTCTCGCGGCGGTCGGTGGGGCGTGTGGCAATGTCACCGTACTGTGCCCAGTTGGCTGTGATGGCTTGCCGTCCGGCGGCGTAGATGCGCGCGTAGAAGGCATAGCGCTGGTCAGGCTGCATGCTGTCTATCTCTGCCTGGAGGTCGGGTGGCGGAGTGCCGTAGGCCTGCATATACCCCTGCTCGTAGGCCTGATAGCCCAGCTCGTAGCAGATGTCGTAGTAATAGGTCTGGAACGGCTCTACCGAGCAGATGGTGTCGCCGGCAGGATAGTTGAACACCACGATGTCGTTAAGCTCCACGTTGCCCAGTCCCTTCACGCGTCGGTAGTCCCAGTGTGGCCACTCAATATACGACTTTATGCCGCCTATAGGCAGCGTGTGCTGTGTGAGGGGCACGGTGAGCGGTGTCTGCGGTATGCGGGGACCATAGCTCAGCTTGCTCACGAAGAGGTAGTCGCCGGTGAGCAGCGACTTCTCCAGCGACGAGCTGGGAATGACATAGTTCTGGAAGAAGAACTGGTTGATGAAGTATACTGCTACGAGAGCGAAGACGATGGCGTCTACCCACGACATGATGAAGTGTACGGGGCCTTCGCGGTCTTTCCACCACTGCCATTTTATCTTCTTGGTGATATAGGCATCATAAATGAAAGGCACCACGATAAGTCCCAGCCACGACTTCACCCACAGCAGGAAGAGCAGGTAGAGTGCCGTGACGATACCAAATTTCATCCATTGCCGCTTCATGTTCAGCGGCTTCTTTTCCTTCTTTGTCTTCATTGGCCTTCAGAACTTAAACATGTCGCTTATTGTCAGCAGACCCTCATGCTCGTGGGTGTACTCGGCAGCCAGCACTGCTCCCAGGGCAAAGCCCTTTCGCGAGTGTGCGTCATGGGTGATGGTGATGATGTCGGCATCGCTGTCGTAGCGCACGGTGTGAATGCCAGCCACCTCGCCACGCCTTATGTGGTCTATGCGCAGCAGGGCGGGGTCGGTGGTGTCTTCGGCCCATGCGGTCTTACGGTCTATGGCCTCGACTATCTCCTCGCCCAGGGTGATGGCCGTTCCCGAGGGGTGGTCGAGCTTATGCACATGGTGTGTCTCCTCCAACTCCACGTCATACTGCGGAAACTGGTTCATGATGTGTGCCAAGTAGCGGTTCACTGCCGAGAAGATGGCCACGCCAATGCTGAAGTTAGATGCCCAGAAGAGGGTGGAGGGCTTTGCATTCTGGGCAGAGGGAGTGCAGGCACTGCGCACGTCGTCGCCATGCTCTTTCATCCAGCCGGTAGAGCCGCTCACCACCTTAACCCCGTGTTTCCAGCACTTCAGGTAGTTGCCGTAGGCGGCAGTGGGCGATGTAAACTCTATGGCAACGTCGGCACTCTTGAAGGCTTCGCTGTCAAAGTCTTCCTGATTGTCAATATCTATGATACTCACAATCTCATGACCACGGCTCAGGGCTATCTGCTCTATCATGTGCCCCATCTTGCCGTAGCCTATCAAGGCTATTTTCATATTAATACGTATTAATTCGGGTGCAAAGGTACGAATAAGTGAGCGAAGAACAAAGAAAAAATCGCTTTTTTTCTTTTTCTTCCGAACGGAAGTACCTTCGACGTTAGTCAAAGGTACGAAAGAGTTAGGAGTTAGGAGTTTTTAGCCTTGCATTATTCTTTTTTAACTCTTATCCCAAGAACTGCTCCACCTCCTGTATCGATGCTGCCACGCTGATGTGTTCGCGCCACGGCAGTCTCATCATGCCGTGTGCCTGCAGGTCGTCCAGGCAGGCAATGAGCGAGTCCCAGCATCCCTTCATGTTGTAAAGTATCACCGTCTTCGAGTGGTAGCCTATGGTGGCAGCCGCCACCACGGTGAAGATTTCGTCGAGGGTGCCCAGGCCGCCGGGCAGGGCTACGAAGACATCGGCCTGATCTTGCATCAGCTGCTTGCGGTCGCTCAGGTTGTCGCAGGCAATGTCTATGTCTACGTAGTCCGACCGCCGCCCGCACTTCTCTATTATCGTTGGAATGACGCCTATGGTGCGCGCGCCGCTGTCGTGGGCTGCCTTGGCCACACACTCCATCAGCCCCTGGTTCACCCCTCCAAACACTATGGTGTGACCGTGGGCACCGGCCCAGCGTCCCAGCTCCTCGGTCATAACAAAGAAGTCGGGGTCTATCTGCGCATTGGCAGAACAGAAAATGCAAATCTTCATCGTCTTTTGGTTTTTTTACCTCGCAAAGGTACACATTTTTTTGAGAGAAGAAAGCGATAGCGGCTCCGTAACTGTCATTTTAAGGATATTTAAGGAGGAAGTATCACGGATAGCAGCTCCGTAACCATAAAAAACGACATAGTTAAGGAGAAACTTTCGTGGAAGACAGAGCGTGCTTTGACTTCCGAGCGAGAGCAAGCTCGACCGAAGGTCAAGGGCGTGGTGTCGGCTATGGTTGTTGGGCCGCGCCAAGTGATGCCGACCGCACCAGGGCGTTGTATATATGGACATTCAGCAGTGTGAATGGAGTTATCGAGTGCAAAAGTAGGCATTGAAAGTACGATAGGCAAGCCAGCGGAACGGAATTAACAAGTTTTGCCTGTCTTTAACAATCACCACGCACGCGTAATGTTATAAGCCAACAGAAGTGCAACTCATACTACTGGTGCTACTCGTGCTACTGGCCACTGATTTTCAACAAGTTAGCGGTAGCATCAATGTCTTTATCGCGCTAACCATTGTGCTACTGGCACTACCAAGAAAAAAAAGACTGCTCGCTGCCAAGTAAAACAAGTTGTTTTACTGAAAAAGGAGCCTTCCTGTCGGCAAAAGGCCTACACTATCATCTACAGTAGCAGTAGTTCCAGTAGTAGCATGTTGCATTGGTATAAATGCTTGATAATCAATGGTCAGTAGCACGAGTAGCACCAGTATCACCAGTAGCATCTTTACAAATATTTAGTGTTCCTCAAGTTATTTTCTACAACAGATTGCGCAGATGACACAGATTATAACCTCAATAATTGAGTCTACTTTAAAAAGTCCGCTACCGTCAACTAACGAGTCGCATGGCACACCCCTCCCCTTAAGGGGCGGGGAGCGGCTGCGCACAGATTTCTTCTCGGAATACTCATTTTCGGCCTTTTTAAAGTGGGCTCGGTTACATGACTTTAGAGCGCATATGAAGAGGAAACCGGGCGGAGCAGCGAGAGCCATCAAGTATGCAGGGTATTCTCCTTCCACCCTCCACCTTCCACAAAAAACTCAAAGAATCAAATTATCTTGATGGCGACGGCATGTAGCTGTTGCCAGCCTGCACGGTCGGTGAGGCGAACCATGAAGTGGTAGTCGCCAGGGGCGATGTCGGCAGGGATGAGGATGTCGTGGCGGGCATCGTACTGGCAGCAACCTGCCGGGATGGTAAAGTCCTGATTGTAGACCCAAGCCTTGCCTTCGCTGTGTTCATGTTCATGCTCGTCATCGTCATCACACTCTCCCGTGGCGTGGTCGTGATCATGGTCGTCGGCCTCAGTGCTATGCGAGTGGTGGTCGAAGTTGTTGTGTATCTCAATGTTGTAGGCACCAAGCTCTTCGTCGTCGACCATGACATAGTGGAACGGTATGACATCGCCACGGCTATACACCTGACAGTTGACGGGATTGGCGGTGATACCTTCAGCACTGATGACGGGCGGCGTCAGGTCTTTGTCGTCGTCGTTGCTGCAAGCGTTGAAACCAAGTATAAGTATGGTTATGAGAGCCATCGCGAGGCTCATGTTGATAATCTTTTTCATTGTCTTAATTCTTAACTCTTAATTCTTAACTCTTAACTCAAAACTCTTAATTCTTAACTCTTAACTCAAAACTCTTAATTCTTAACTCTTAACTCTTAACTCAAAACTCCACCCCCACCATCAGCGAGATGTTGCGCCCGGGTTCGGGCACGTCTATGAGGCGGTAATAGCTGGTGTGGTCGTAGTACCGGCGGTTGAGCAGGTTGTCGGCATGCAGGGCGATGTTCAGCTTGCTTCCACGCAGGGCAATCTGCTTGCCTGCCGAGAGGTTCAGCGTCCAGTGACCGTCGGTAGGCTTCTCGGGCGGCACTATGTGGTGTTGAGCTCCCACGATGCGGGCGTCAAGGCCCACGAAGGTGTTGCCATGCCACTGGAATGAGTATTTGGCACCTGCATCCACCGACCACGGTGTGCTGAAGGGCAGTGTGTAGCCTTTCTTGTCGCCAGAGAGCTGTTCGGCATAGAGATACTCTCCCTTCATCTCGGCCCCCCAGTGGCGGTCTATGACCCATGTGGCCTGTGCCTCCACGCCATAGCGCAGCACACGGGCCTGGGTGTAGTGGTAGAGCTGCAGGCCCTCCACATACTGAGCCGTGGGGTTCAGGTAGATGTAGTTGGGGAAGTAGTTCACGTAGGGGTCCAGCTGCAGGCACACCACGTCGTTGTCCCAGTGGATGCCCAGGTCCAGCTGGTAGCTCTCCTCCGGGTCGAGAGAGGCATTGCCGCGCTCGTAGCGGAAGATGTGATAGTTCACACCGTCGGCTCCCAGCTCCTTGGGGATGGGCACACGGAAGCTCTTGCCCGCGTTGGCCTTGAGCACCCAGTGGCCAACGGCATAGTTCACACCAGCCGACCACGTGAGGCTGGTAAAGTCGCGGCCTATAGTGGCCGAGCGCTCTTTATAGACAGAGTCGGCGTTGACCGTTGGTGTGAGGAACCAGTCGTGATAGCTGCTGATGTGGGTATGCGCGTAGTCCAGGCGGATGCCTGCGTTGAGTTTCAGACGATCGTTGACGGTATAGCTGTCCATGGCGTATGCACCGACACTCGCCGTTTCAAAGTCGGGGATGATAAATCCCCAGCCACCCCGGCGGTTGTGCTGATACTCACCGTTCACGCCAGTGCTCAGCTCATGGCGTTCGCCCGGGGTGAGATGGAGGGCGAGACTGGCCGTCAGCGTGTTTTTCACGAAACGGCGCTCCAGCGTACCGTCGGGTCGCGGCATGTAGCCGTGGCTCACGGGCTCGCTCAGCTCCTCGCGGTGGTTGTTCTGCCAGGCAAGGTTGGCCTCCACGCGCAAGCCGTCGCCCTGATAGGAGGTGTGGCTGAGCAGCTTCAGGTGGTTCACCCACTGGTAGGGCAGGTCAACGTCGCGCCGCGAATGGTCGTAGTCAATGTCAGAGAGGCGTACCTCCAGCCCATGGGCGTTGGCAAAGAATCCGCTCTTCGAGTAGCTGTCGGAGATGCGCAGGTCGGTGTGGAAACGATAGCCCGCATAGCCCACCGTCACGCTGCCGTCGCGCTCGCAGCCGGCGGTGTTGCGCAGTCGCCGGTTCTTAAGCCTTATCCAATAGCTGTAGTACTGAATACTGTCTGTGGGCACACGGTAGTCGGCATAGTCGATGAGCGTGGCACCAATGCGATAGAACCAGCCAGCGTGCCGTCCGCCAAGCTTCACCGTCATGCCCAGCTGCTCGTTGTTAGAGCGTCCGAAGAGCTGTACGCTGCCGCTCAACGGCTCTGTGGGGACATGGTTGGTGTAGAGGTTCAGCACACCGCCAATGGCATCGCTGCCATAGAGCAATGCCGAAGGGCCCTTCACCACCTCGGCGCGGTCTACTGCAAACTGGTCAATCTCCAGCCCGTGGTCGTCGCCCCACTGCTGTCCCTCGTGCTTGATGCCGTCCTCGCTCACAACCATGCGGTTGTAGCCCAGGCCGCGTATCGTTGGCTTGGACTGTCCGGAACCTATGGCCATCGCCTTTACGCCGGGGATGCCTTCTAATGTCTGCATCAGCGAACCCGAGAAATGCTGCTGCAGGTAGTCGTGGCTCACCTGCACCGCCGACTGCGACATGCGCATCTGGAAGTCACGCTGCCGCTGTCCGCTCACGGTCACGCCCTGTAGCACTACGGTAGTGTCGTCGGGGGCCACATTGCTGTGACTGCCCGACACACATACCATCAGCATAGTAGCTAAAATGGATGTTGTCATAATATGTTGGTCGTTTGGGTAATAGGGGGAATTGGTCGTTTGGGAAACCCCTAAACGACTAAACCACTAAACGACAAACAGGGGGAGCCCTCAGACCAACAATGCCGCTATGGGCAACACGGACATTGCGTTGCCGGGCATTGATAACGACACTCTTCACCTTACAAATAACAAGAGCGACAGTGCCGAAGAGCACAAATGTCAATGTGAGAAACTGGCAGAGCACACAGTCGTGCATCCACGATATGGTCTGTGTAAGGTGACCATGACAGCTGTGATGCACACAGTCGGCACACTGAGCCGATGCTGCCGTCTCGCTGTCTTCATGTAAATGGAGCGACGATAAGACAAGCATTGGCAGAAAGGCTGCCAGTAGCAGCCACGATGCAATATGTCGTCTGTTTTCCTGTTTCACGGCTGCAAAAATACAACTAAAAAAGAAAAAAACTCACCATTTCGCCTTAAAAATAACTTCTTTTGGCTTTTTTATGAGAAAAAGCAATGCTGAGTCGTGGCCGATAAAAAAATTTTTCGTATCTTTGCGCACATTAATATTTACTAACTTAACTCAATATGAAAAAAATCCTTTTAGGCTTAATGTTGCTAGCCACAACAGCCAATGCACAGCTGGCCGACGTGACCGTCCAGACCGGCACGTATGGCAATGACTGGGAGTCGCTCAGTGCTTGGGAGTGCCCCGAATGGTTCAAGGACGCGAAGTTCGGCATCTGGGCACACTGGGGCCCGCAGTGCCAAGCCGAAGACGGCGACTGGTATGCCCGCTTCATGTACTATGAGGGCAGCGGTCAGTATAACTATCACGTGAGCCACTTCGACAACCCGAAGGACTTCGGACTGAAAGACCTCTGCAACGCATGGAAGGCCGACCAGTGGAACCCGCAGGAACTGGTGAGCCTCTACAAGAGCGTGGGCGCCCGCTACTTCATGGCCCTGGGCAACCACCACGACAACTTTGACAACTGGAACTCGCCCTATCAGGAGTGGAACTCGGTGAACGTGGGCCCGAAGAAAGACCTCATCAAGGGGTGGAGCGAGGCCTGTAAGGCCGAGGGCCTGCCGCTGGGCGTCAGCATTCATGCCTCACACGCCTGGACATGGCTGGAACCCTCGCAGAAGTACGATGGCAACCTGAAAAAGGCCGACGGTGCCGGCAAATGGTGGGAAGGCCTCGACCCGCAGGAGCTCTATGCCCAGAACCACGCACACTCATCGGGCTGGGAGAACAGCGGCACCATACATAGCCAGTGGGACTGGGGCAACGGTGCCAGCCTGCCCTCACAGGCCTACAAGCAGAAGTTCCAGAACCGCGTGCTGGAGCTCATCAACGACTACGACCCCGACATGATCTACTTCGACGACACGGCCATGCCTTTCTACGGCTGCGACGACCAGATAGGCAAGAACATACTGCAGCACTACTACAACCACAGCGCCGCCCAGCACAACGGCAAGCAGCAGGTGGTGGTGACCGGCAAGCAGCTCACTGAAGAGCAGAAGGGCTACATGCTGTGGGACGTGGAGCGCGGCATCCCCGACCGTCCGCAGGCCAACTACTGGCAGACCTGCACCTGCATCGGCGACTGGCACTACAACCAGAACACCTATAACAACAACGGCTACAAGAGCGGCGCAACGGTCATACGTATGCTCGTCGACGTGGTGTCGAAGAACGGCAACCTGCTGCTCAGCATCCCCGTAAAGGGCAACGGCACCATCGACGACAAGGAGCGCAAGGTGCTGGCCGACATCAAGGCCTGGATGGACATCAACAGCGAAAGCATCTACGGCACACGTACGTGGAAAACCTTCGGCGAAGGCCCGCTGGCCGAAGCCGCCAACCCCATGACAGCCCAGGGCTTCAACGAGGGACAGGCCTACTCGGCACAGGACGTGCGCTACGTGGAAAAGGAAGGAGCCGTCTATGCCACCATCATGGCCTGGCCAGCAGCTGGTGCTTTCACCTTCAAGGCCTTCTCTATCGCCGAACCCTCGTATATCGGCCAGGTTGAAAAGGTAACCCTGCTGGGAGGCGGCGACGTGGAGTTCACGCAAGACATCAACGGACTCAACGTTCAGATTCCTGCCAAGAAGCCCAACGATATTGCACCCGTGTTCCGCATCACCTTCAGGCTCGACGACCGCACCGCCTATGAAGTGCTGCAGCAGCTCATCGAGGGGGTTGAAACCTTCATCAGCGAGGCCGCACCCAAAGCTCAAGCCTACAACACCGGCAAGCTCAGCCCTGCCAAGCTCGACCAGCTGCGCGACGCCCTCGCCACGGCCAAGAGTGTGCCCGCCGGTTCTGCCGACGACGACTGCGTTGCAGCCCGTGAGACCCTCGCTGCCGCCTACCGCCTGTTCATCAGCGACGGCATGAACAAGGGCGGTGCCTTCAGTGGCGTCATCGAGGCCAACCTCACCACACAGTACCTCATCGAGGCCAGCGACTTCACCCGCTCGGCAGGTGGCACAAGCCGCTTCGGCAAACCAAAGAACTGGACGGTGGAGAACTTCAACATCCCCAACGGTGGCGACGGCACCAAGCAAGGCCTTGACAAGTACTCTGGCCGCGAAGCCCTGATGCTCGGCGTGTGGAACGATGCCGGCAGCAACACCACAGGCGACCTGAGCAACGCACGCATCTACCGCAAGATCACCCTGCCCGCTGGCAAGTACTACTTCGGAGCTGCCTATAACACCACTTACAACATCAACCCACAGGCATATATGTTTGTCAGCAAGACGCTCTGCAACACCGCCGACATTCCCGCTCAGAGCCTGGCCTACTACAGCATCAACAACTGCACGGGCGACCTGAGGCTGCAGGGTCTCTACTTCCAGCTCGACGAGGAGACACAGGTATACATCGGCTTCCAGGCCAACCTGCTCAATGGCTCCAGCACCCAGGAGTTCCGCGCCGAACAGGTGGCCCTCTATGCACCCAAGGAGGCACAGGAGATGCACTCCGCCGAACATGGCTGGCAGAAGATTGACGCTCTGCCCGAAGACGTGAGCCAGCACTTCTTTGCCATCTATGAGCACGGCACTGACAACGGGCTGGTGCTCGGCACCGGCAATAAGCAGGGCAACGCCTATCAGACCCTGTGGTACGAGTCGGACGTATACCCCGAAGTGAACAAGAACGCTCTCTTTACCTTCGACGCTTTCAACTCCAGCAACCATTCTGGTGCGAAGTTTGACGATACCGCTGAAATGAAATGGCTCGTCATCACCTGCGCCGGCTATCCTGACATCTGCCTACAGTCAAACGACAGCCCCAACAACTGGAACTACCGCACCGAGAATAATGGCGAAGGATGGACCGACCGCGCCTACGTCAGGGCCACTTTCGCCGCTATGCCCGACGTAACTCCGTCGGGCTACTGGAGCATCGCCAACAACAAGGGCGGCATGCTGGGCCGCTACGACGGCAGCGACGAGATTAGCGGCAACGCCACCGAGGAGGGCCGCTACGACATCTATGCCATCCTGCGCGGCAACTACGTAGCTGCTGTCGAGAACATCGACAAGGCATCCGAGGAGAATCCCGTCGACATCTCCTACGTCATCACCAATGCCGATGCCACCCGCTACAACAACTTCCACGCCAAGCAACCCGTAGGCTGGACACTCTCGCAAGACGATGCCTTCGAGTGCGAGTACGCCAACTACCTGCCCGCCAAAGTGGGCAATAGCTACTTCAACAAGTGGCAGGGCAGCGGCAACCTCTCCGACCGCACCATCAGCCAGCAGCTGTCGGACCTGCCCAACGGCAAATACCGCCTCTCCGTACGCACCAGCAGCAGCGTCATCCATTCGGGAGCATCGCTCTTCGCCAATACCGAGAAGGCCGACATGACCCAGCTGACCGACAACACCGCCAGCGTCACCACCGAGATTACCAACGGGCTGCTCACCCTCGGCGTGGAACTGAAAAACTACCAAAGCAACGACTGTAAGTTCGACCATTTCACCCTGGAATACCTCGGCGACCCCAACGGCACCACAGGCATCAAGCCCATTGGAGACGGAAAACTGAAGCGCAGTCACTCTTCCATCTTATATGACCTCACTGGCCGCCGCGTCAGCCGTCCCGCCAAGGGATTGTATCTCGTGAATGGCAAAGTGATCGTGATTAAGTAAGAGAAGAACCGAGCGAAGCTCAAGGTTGCTGGTTTGGTCGAGTCGCGACAAACAATCAGAATATGAGCATAAAAGAGAACAAACCACTGATAGCGCATCTCTCGATGTTCGGGGCTTGCGCGTTCTGGGGACTGATGGCACCGCTGGGCAAGGACGCGATGACGCACGGCCTTGACGGACTGACGATGGTGTCGTTTCGTGTACTGGGCGGATGTCTACTTTTCTGGCTGACATCGCTCTTCGTAAAGAAGGAATACGTGCCCCTGCGCGACAAACTGATGTTCATCGGTGCGGCTGTGTTCGGACTGGTAACCAACCAATGCTGCTACACCATCGGCCTATCGATTACGTCGCCCATCAATGCCTCCATCGTGACCACATCGATGCCTATCTTCGCCATGATCCTAGCGGCCATCATCCTGAAGGAGCCCATCACGGGCAAGAAGGCGCTGGGCGTGCTCATGGGCTGCAGTGGTGCGCTGATACTTATACTGACATCGGCAGCACATGCCACTGACAAGGTAGGCGACATTCGCGGCGACCTGCTGTGTCTGGCGGCACAGTTCTCGTTTGCCCTCTACCTGTCGCTATTCAACAAGCTTATCCGCCGCTACTCGGTATTCACCATCAACAAGTGGATGTTTTTCTGGGCCACGCTGCTGGTCATTCCCTTCACCTCCTCGCATGTGATAGAGACAGTAAGCCAGCCTATCCCCACGCAGACGTGGTTGGAGGCTGGCTATGTGGTGTTCTTCGGCACCTACGTGGGCTATATCCTGACGATGATTGGGCAGAAAACGCTGCGGCCTACGGTGGTATCGGTCTACAACTACGTGCAGCCCATCGTGTCGGTCATCGTTTCTGTGCTGACAGGCATCGGCGTTCTGAAACCCACCCACGCCCTGGCCGTTATCCTCGTGTTCAGCGGTGTTTGGTTAGTGACAAAGTCGAGGAGCCGTGCGGATATGAAGGCAGAAAAAGTTTAGCCTATCGGCTGCCGATAGGTGACTTCCCCTTTTACCACGTACCTTGTTCCCCTCCCCCAACGTATTCTACCGCCAGCATCGCATTGTAATGGCATACTTTTTATTGTTTCAATCCACGCCCCCGCAGGGGGGGCGACTCATTTCTTTCGCATGGTATTCTTCCTTGTCAACGGAGACTACCACATTCAGCCCATCTTTAGAAAGATAGGCTTCGGGAGTGGTGATATAGAGTGTGTTAAGCAGT
>CAMYZK010000043.1 GCA_947303825.1 uncultured Prevotella sp.
TGGCCCGCGAGCTGATGTACTACGGTGTGTCGGCCATCTGCCTCATCACCACCGGTTCGCGTCAGGAGGGTCTGCGTGTGTGTACCTCGTTCATAGAAGACCACCAGTATGCGCAGTTGGAAGAGCGTATGGCCGTCTTCGCCGAGAACCATCCTGTTGCCAAGTAAGACAGCAATACACGTTGCCGCCTTGATGCTGTCGGGGCTTGAATGCCTTGCGCGCGAACATTGATAAATATAAAGAAGATGGTCTAAAGGGCTTCGTCGTCGGGACGTTGTGGGCGACGGGTGAGAGGGGGCAGATGATGCTTGCGGCGCAAGTAGGCCTCGCGCCGTGCTTCGTAGTCTTGCTGGTGCTTTTCCAGATAACCGTCGGCCATGTATGAGTTAAGAGTTAAGAATTAAGAGTTAAGAGTTAAGAAATTCTTTTAGTCGCTACGCTTAGCTTTGCAAAGAACTCCTAAGAAAAGTCCCTCCGCTCGGCTTCGCCGCTTCGCTCGTCGAAGAACGTTCAATGTTTAACGTTTTTCTGAGCTGCTACTTGAACTTGGCGTAGACGATGCTTATCTTTATGGGGTCGCCGGTGTTGTCGGGGCCTCCCACTAGTCTGGTACTGGTTATTGCCATGTTATGGCTCACACTGGCTACGTTCGACGATGTAGATGCGTTGGTGGTGGTATAAGTGACGGGCACCAGCACCATCTTGTTCCAGTTGGGATGCTTGGACTCCCACAGCGGGTCGGTGGCCATGCCTGCCAGCCGCTTCTGCCATAGCAGGGTGACAAGCGATGACAGGTTGTTGAAGGTGTAGGTGTTGTTGGTGGTAGTGGTGCTGCCCAGCGAAGGCCGGTTGTAGGCGGTGATGTAGGCGCTCACGTTGTCGGGAACATATCCCTGTTCAAAGAACCTGTGCAGACTGTCTTCCTGTACAAGCAGCAGAGCCTGTGGCGGTGGCAGTAGCCTCTCGTCGTCAGACTGGCTGTTCAACCGCTGGAAGGTGAGCTTGGCAGCGAGCAGCGAGTCGCCTTCGTGTCCTTGCTTTATCTGCGTAACGGGCAGTGTCACCTCAGTGAAGAGTCCTGCAGGGGTCTTCAGGTAGGTGTGAGTAGTCTCCTCGGCCATCTGCCTCAACTTCTGGCGGTCGTTGATGACGTATGTAGTCTGCAGCACCTCACGCGTTCCGGCCAGCACCAGCTGGGAGTTTTGTACGGCTGTGTCGCCCTGCACCTTATAGTAGGTGCGCAGTCCGATGTTTGTAACCTTGGCATGGAATCCAAGACCGTCGGCCACCTGGAAGTAGAATCCCGGACAGACGTTATGGGCAAAGGTGTATGAGTTGGCGAAATAGTCGTGATGGTCGTAGTACTGCCTCATAATGTATGAGCCGTAGTTGTTGTATACAGTGCCGTCTTTGGCCGTATACGGGCTGTTGAGTGGTATCTTTATGCAGTTCTGGTATTTGCTGCTGGTGCGAGCAGAGTCGGTCTCGCCCAGGTTGGCATAGCTGAAGACATGGGCCTGGCTGATGCCTCCCGTCCTTGTTACGCCCTGTGCTATGGGGCTGAAGTTGGAGTAATAGCGTATTCCCTCAAGCAGGGGCGTTGCCAGCTCTATGGCTCGCATCTTCATTGCTGCAAGGCTGTCGGCTGTGTGGAATGGCGATCCTGTGTAGAGTATGATGTCGCATGAGTCGGCAGCTGCCCTGCCGTCGTATCTGGAGATGATTTTCTCTTCTGGCGAAATGTAAGATGACTCCAGCACATGAAACTGGGTGGTAAACTCGCTGGTGACGTTGGTGCCTGTCTCGGGGTCTTGTATGCGGCCCAGATAGCAGTCGGCTGAGAGCGTGAGCACACTGTCGGCAACGATAGTGCGGGTGGTGACGTCGTAACTGGCAGTAGACATTGCCAGCTTGTCGTTTTCCCTGGTGAGGCTCTGGCCAATGTTCAGGTCTTCGTTCTCGCAAGAAGAAATGGCTACCAGTGTAAAAACAGCAGCAGCCATGGTTTTCAATGTCTTCAACATTTTTATGATATTAAGTCAGTATCTTTTGTTTTACTCAAAGATTCTCGTAGAAGTCTTCATAGATGGCAGCGAAGTCTTCTGTGTAAGGAAGCAACGGCAGCCCTTTGTCCCTGGCATACTGCATCAGGTTGTCGTTCACCTCACTCTGTGCCTGTATTACTCCGTCGCTATAGTCTATGGCCATCTTGCCGAGTTCCAGGAAATCGAAGTTGTCGTTGTATGGTGCCAGGAGTTCAGCTTTAGCGTCGCGGAAGGGCAGGCACTGCTTGAACTTTGTTCCCAACTCTTTCTGCACGTTCTTTTTAAAGAGCGATGTGACCACCTTCGTGCTGGCGTAGGATGGCTCGTCGGCGTAAGCCGTCTTGACATAGAAAGGAACGACGGCGCTCATCCATCCCTGACACTGTATGACATCGGGCACCCAGCGGAGCTTCTTTACGGTCTCCAGCACTCCCCTGGCAAAGAAGATGGCACGCTCGCCGTTGTCGGGATAGTCCTGTCCCAACTCGTCGGTAGTCATCTGACGCTTTGAGAAGTAGTCTTCATTGTCGATAAAGTATACAGCCACCCTTGCCGACTGTATGCTTGCCACCTTGATGATGAGCGGATGGTCGGTGTCGTCGATGATGAGGTTCATGCCCGACAGCCTTTGCACTTCGTGCAGCTGCCCACGGCGCTCGTTGATGGTGCCCCATTTGGGCATGAAGGTACGTATCTCGTGCCCCAGGTCTTGCATTGCCTTAGGCAGCTCGCGCCCCATGATGGAAAGGTTGTTGTCGGCCACGTAGGGCGAAATCTCTTGGTTAATGAAAAGAATCTTCTTTTTTGCCATCGCTCTATGTTGTTTTGCTATTTTTTGCCTTGCAAAGGTACATCTTTTTTTGCATAATACCGAATAAATTGTGCAAGAAATGGGCTTTTTTAGGAAAAAGTGACATTTTATAGGTTTATTTTTAGTCTTTTTTTTCCAAGTTCGGGAAAATTGTTGTTATTTTGCACCCGCTATGAAGGTAGTTAATAAGATAGTAGACTTGCAGAATGCTCTCTTCGACGAGCGCAAGGCAGGTCGTAGCGTGGGACTGGTGCCCACAATGGGTGCACTGCACGAGGGTCATGCCTCGCTGGTGCGCCGCTCAGTGAATGATAACGACGTCACTGTCGTGTCAGTGTTTGTCAACCCTACTCAGTTCAATGACCAGGGAGACCTGTCGCGCTATCCTCGTACTCTCGATGCCGACTGCCGTCTGCTTGAGGAGTGCGGTGCCGACTATGTCTTTGCTCCGGAGGTGAGCGAGATGTATCCCGTGCCCGACCTCCGTCATTTTGAATATCCCCCTGTCTCGACCGTGATGGAGGGAGCCCACCGTCCGGGCCATTTCAACGGTGTGTGCCAGGTGGTGAGCCGTCTTTTCTATATTGTGCGTCCTGACCGTGCCTATTTCGGTGAGAAAGACTGGCAGCAGATAGCCGTGGTGAAGGCTATGGTGCGCCATCTGCAGCTTGGAGTAGAGATAGTGGAGTGTCCCATAGTGCGCGAGGCCGACGGTCTGGCGAAGTCAAGCCGTAATACCCTGCTGGCTGCCGACGAGCGGGCAATTGCTCCCGCCATCTACAAGGCACTGAAGCAGAGCCTGGACTATGCCAAAGACCACACGCTGCAAGAGACACACGACAAGGTGGTGGCCGACATCAACGCTGTAGAAGGCCTGGAGGTGGAATATTTCTCTATCGTCGACGGCAACACGCTGCAGGACGTGGCTCAGTGGGAAGACTCGCCATACGTAGTGGGGTGTATCACCGTGTACTGCGGTAAGACACCTATACGACTCATTGACCACATTAGGTATAAGAGTTGAGAGTTTCTAACCCTCCACCTTCCACCTTTAATCCTGTAACCTCCATTTGAAAGAACAAAGCATTATGATGATAGAAGTTATGAAGTCGAAGCTGCACTGTGTGCAGGTGACAGAGGCCAACCTTAATTACATGGGTAGCATCACTATTGATGAAGACCTGATGGATGCTGCCAACCTGATAGCGGGCGAAAAGGTGCAGGTGCTCGACAACAACAATGGCGAGCGCTTTGAGACTTATATTATACGTGGTGAGCGCGGCTCTGGCTGTATCTGCCTCAACGGTGCAGCTGCCCGCCGTGTTCAGGTGGGCGACACGGTGATAATCATTTCTTACGCCTTGATGGACTTTGAGGAGGCAAAGACGTTTAAGCCCACAGTAGTGTTTCCTCGCGATAATAAAGTGTTCTAGCCTACATTATTTAATCTTCTTGAATAATACAGGCTAGACTCCTAGCTTATCGAAAACTTATGAGCTAGGAGTCCAGCAGGCCGCTAATAAACTTCTGTAGTTCCTCTCCCCGTAGTCCTATCTCAATGATGTCTCCGCTGTAGTCTACTATGATGATATGCGGAATGGAATTTACTTCAAACTCCCTTGCTGGTTTGGAGTCCCATCCCAGCAGGTCGGATACCTGCGGCCACTCTATTCCTAGCCGGGATATTGCCTGCTGCCATGCCTCCCTCTCCGTGTCGAGCGATATACCTACAATGCCTAGCCCCTTGGAGTGATACTTGGCATAGAGTTCTTTCATAAAGGGCATCTCGCGCATGCATGGCTGGCACCAGGAGGCCCAGAAGTCAAGAATGGTTATCTTGTTCTTGCTCACCTCACTCATAATGCTCAGCGGTGTTCCTTCAGGAGTGCTCAGCGTAAAGTCGGGTATGCCGGTGTAATTAGAGTTGGAGGCTGCCGACTTTGCCTGCGTGTTCTCTGTTGCAGCACTTGTTGCATCGTTGGTTTTACTGCTCTTGTCTGACTTGCTGCACGATGCCATAGTAAGCATCATTGCCATCAAGCCTATCAATATTGCTTGTCTCTTCATAAATAACTCAACACTCTTAACTCTTCGCTCGGCTCTGCCGCTTTGCTTGCGAAGAACTCTTAACTTTTAACTCTTCACTCAAACGAGGTACTGGTCGCTGATGCTCTCATTGTTTATGACTCTGCGTATGGTCTCGGCAAACATGTCGGCAACGCTTATCTGTTTCACCTTGGCACACCGTTGTGTGTAGGGTATGCTGTCGGTAAAGACAATCTCTTCGAGCGAAGATGTCTGAACGCGGTCGCTGGCAGGTCCGCTCATCACACAGTGTGAAGCGCATGCCCTCACCGTCTTTGCCCCAGCCTCCTTCATAAGGTCGGCAGCCTTGGTGATTGTTCCGGCGGTATCTACCATGTCATCGATGATTACTACGTTCTTTCCATCTACGTCGCCAATAATCTGCATGGTAGCCACCACATTGGCCCTGGCCCTGGTCTTGTTGCACAGCACCAGCGGGCATCCCAAGTATTTGGCGTAGGTGTTGGCTCGCTTTGATCCGCCTACGTCGGGCGATGCAATGACCATGTCGTCGAGCTTCAGGCTCTGCAGGTATGGCAGGAGCACGCCCGATGCATACAGGTGGTCTACCGGCACGTCGAAGAATCCCTGTATCTGGTCGGCGTGGAGGTCCATGGTTATGACGCGGTTCACCCCAGCCACCGATAGGAGGTCGGCCACGAGCTTGGCCCCAATGCTTACGCGGGGCTTGTCCTTACGGTCCTGTCGGGCCCATCCGAAATAGGGTATTACAGCGTTGATGGTGCGTGCAGAAGCTCTCTTTGCAGCATCAATCATGAGCAGCAGCTCCATAAGGTTGTCACTGTTGGGGAATGTGCTCTGTACTAGGAAGATGTCTCGTCCGCGTATTGACTCTTCGTAGCTCACGGCAAACTCACCGTCGCTGAACTTCGTGATTTGCAACTGTCCGAGGGGGCATCCAAGGCTTTGGCAGATGCGATCTGCCAAATATCTTGTGGCAGTACCCGAGAAGACCATATAGTTTTCTGTATTCATTGTTATGTTTGTATGTTAAGATACGGCTTTCTGCAATTTCTTGAAATGTTGTATCAGCTCTTTGAAGTCCTGCCCATGATGAATGTCGAAGCGGTTCCACAGGTCTCCGCATATCACCACACCTCCGAATCCCAGGTCGGCCATCTGCTTGATGTTGCTCAAGTTTATCCCTCCCAGGGCATAGACATGCCTGTCTATAAGTCCCTGGCTGGCAGCTGCCTTCAGCTCGTCGGTGGTATATGTCTGCCGGTCGGCAGGATTGGACTGGCTGTTGAATATCGACTTCAGGAAGACGTATGCCGAAGGTTTCTTCCACTGCCTGAGCTGTTCCAGTGAGGTGCATGTACGACTTATACTTCCTCTGTATCCGTAAGGCGGCTCTGTATCGGGCTTTTCCAGGTGAATACTCTTCAGGTGAAATTCTTCGCGCAGATAGAAATGGTCGTGCACAGTGATGTGCTTATAGTGTTCGTCGGGAAGGAGTGTCAGCAGGCGTTCAGAGTAAACGGGCTCCTCGCCTGGTTTAAAAAGGTGCAGGCTTTCCAGTCCTTCCTCGAAGAGGGCGGCAAGAATCTTGTCTTCTTCCACGAAGAACGTGGGGCGGGTCATGATGATAAGTTTCATCCTTGCGTTTGCTTTAGCTATTGCAAAGGTACAAAAGAATTGGCAGTTTGGAGTTAGGAGTTGGAGTTTTTTCCTTTCCATTAATCATTTTTAACCATCACTTGGAATACTCTTGCTTGTTGTACGGCTGTCAGCAACAGTCTTTTGCTGCTTGTACGCTATTTTTTTACGTTTTATTCCCGATAATCAATAAAAAAATTGTAATTTTGCAGCCATTTAAGTAATAAGGTATCAAGAAAGGACGGCAACGATGAAATATGCTATTATTGCTGCGGGCGAAGGGTCAAGGCTTGCCCAGGAGGGTATAAGTGCTCCCAAACCGTTGGTTGAGGTAGGTGGAGAAAAGCTGATAGACCGCCTGATAAGGGTCTTCTCGGAAAACGGTGCAAGTGAGATTGCTGTGATATGCAACAGCCTGACTATGCTGGTGGCCGACCATCTGGAAGACATGCGCCGGCATCTGCGGGTGCCGCTGCACCTAGTGCAGAAGACCACGCCCAGCTCCATGCATTCTATGTATGAGCTAAGTCCGTGGCTGTGTGACGAACCTTTTGTGCTTACTACTGTGGACACCATCTTCGACGAGGAAGAGTTTGCCCAGTATGTTCAGGCTTTTATGAAGATGCTGGCAAGCGGTAATTGCGACGGCCTGATGGGGGTGACAGACTATATTGACGACGAGAAACCACTGTATGTAGATACCGACAGCCAGCTTAACATCAGGGCATTTCTGGACAAGCAGGAGAATCCAAGATTTATCAGCGGTGGTATTTACGGACTTACCCCGCGAAGCATTGACACCCTCCGGGCATGTGTGGAAAGAGGGGAGAGCCGCATGCGTAACTTCCAGAGGGCTCTGATTGCCGACGGGCTGCGCCTTAATGCCTTCCCGTTCTCCAAGGTGCTGGACATTGACCATGTCAGTGATATATGCAAAGCAGAGGAGTTCCTGTTGAAGAAATGAGGATACTGGCTATTACACGGGCAAAACAGTTCTCGCCGAACTCGGTTGAGAAAGACTTGGACATCATCATGTCGGTGGTGAGCAGGCTGCGTGGCATGGGGCATGAGGTGGAGTCGTGCGCAGAGGAAGATTTGCCGTTGGCCGACTCAGAGGCAGCAGAAGATGACTATGATGCCATCATGACCATGGGACGCAAACCTGAGACGCTGGCGTGGCTTAAAAACAAGCACTGCCTGGTGGTGAACAGTCCGAAGGCAGTGGAGTGCAGTGCCCGATCTGTGCTGTTGCGCCTGATGAAGGAAAACGACATTCCCGTACCTCCTGATGAGGGTTGTTGCGGCTACTGGCTGAAGCGTGGCGATGCCTGCGCACAGAGTCCTGACGATGTGGTCTTCTGCAAGGACAAGGCCGAGTTGGAGGCTCAAAAGAAGGTCTTTGCACAAAGAGGCATAGACCAGTATGTGGTGTCGGCCCATGTGATGGGCGACCTGGTAAAGTTCTACGGAGTGAGAGGTTCAAGGTTCTTCAGATACTTCTATCCTACCGACGACGGACAAAGCAAGTATGGCGATGAGCAGCGTAACGGTGTTGCTCACCATTACTGCTTCGACGAGAAAGGTTTGACGAAAGATGTGGAACGTCTGGCACTTGCCACCGACATGGATGTATATGGCGGAGACTGCATAGTAAGACCCGATGGTACATATTGTATTATAGACTTCAACGACTGGCCCAGCTTCTCTCGTTGCCGCGATGATGCTGCCCAGGCCATTGCGGGGATGGTGGAGTTAAGAGTTAAGAGTTAAGAGTTGAGAGTTAAGAGTTCTTGGACGAGCCAAGCGGTGGAGTTGAGAATTAAGAATTAGGAGTTATAGTGGAAAAGACATTTAAACAGTTACTGAGAGAATCGTTCAAGTCGAACGACACAGAGGAGACGCTCGACGTCTACTTCACACGTCCCATAGGGCTGGCGTTTGCCCTGATGTGGATAAAGATTGGTGTAACGCCAAACTTCGTTACTATCCTGTCTATGTTTCTAGGAGCGGGAGCCGGCTTCTGCTTCTATCACACTGAGTTGTGGTGGAATGTAGGGGGAGTGATATTGTTGATGCTGGCCAACTTCTGCGACTCTACCGACGGACAGATGGCACGCCTCACCAACCATAAGACTGCTGTGGGACGCATGCTCGACGGCTTTGCCTCAGATGTATGGTTCTTCTGTTGCTATCTGGGCATTGCCCTTAGACTGTGGAACCAGCCAATGCCATTCTCGGGAGGTGCTGTGAACTGGACCTTTTGGGGGTTCTTGCTTTGTGGCTTTGCAGGATTCTATTGGCACGCCCGTCAGTGCCAGCTGGCCGACTATTACCGTCAGATACACCTCTACTTCATAAAGGGCGAGGAAGGCAGCGAGCTGAATAGCAGCAAGGGTGAACAGCGCATGCTCGACGAAATGCCCAAGCGCAAGATGGGGCCGTTTACCGTTGGGGATAAAGGACATTTCTGGGACTATTTGTTCCATTTCTTCTACATAGGGTGGTGTCGGAAACAGGAGAAGAACACCCCTCAGTTTCAGCGTTTCTTCAGTCAGGTCAAGAGCAAGTACCCCAGTGCTGCACTCATGCCCGAGGCTCTGCGTCAGGACTTCCGCAGCAAGAGTCTGCCGCTGATGTGGATGACCAACACCTTGACGCACAATACGCGTGCCTTTGCCTTGTTTGTTGGTTGTCTTGTAAACGAGCCGTGGATATATCCTCTGTTCGAGATAACTGTTTTGGCAGCTCTCTATTACTACATGCATTACCGCCATGAGAAGATGTGTAGCGGGATGCTAGTGTAAGAAAAAACATAACTGTTATGTATATAGCAAATAGGCGGGCTGTCCGTAATGGGACAGCCCGCCTGGTGTGTGAGTGTTACTCCGCTTTACTGCACTGTGCAGAAAATGTTGTCTGAAGTGCGGCGAGTGGGATAGAGCTTGATGGTAGATCCTACTGCCGAGATGTTTGGTCCGTCCTGAGTGAGGACATCGGTAGTGTTGCCGCCCAGGTTGATTCCCCATCCGTTGTTGGCTGTGAACTTCCAGCCAGCTGCGGTGACGCCTGCGCCCGTTATCTCAAAGCAGTAGTCGGTGGCATTCCACGTCATCTGCTGGGCATTGTCGGCAGCATTCCAGCCGTTAAAGTCGCCCACTAGGTTCATGTTCTGGATGCGCGTGCCCGAGAGGGTGTTATTACCCAAGTTAAGAACTACGTAGTAGACTCCTTCGCCGCCCGTAGCCTTGAAGTTGCCACCGCCGTCGGCCAGGTCGCCGGTAATGCCGCCAGTCATGTGGCCGCTGTTCACCTCAGATCCCCAGTCGCCCTTAACCTGCTGGAACTTGAACTCATTGCCCCAGCCGTTGGGGTCGGCCATGTAGATGTAGCCGGTGTAGACTCCGTCGCATGCTGGCGACTCCAGACGCTGACGTTGTGTCTCATCGTTATTCCAACCGTCGGTAGCACCGATGAAGTAGATGAACTGTGAGAAGTTGAGCGACTGTATCTCATAGGTCAGCTCGGCCATGTTGATGACAACCTTGATGTACTTGCTGCCGCCGGGTACGCAGAACGAGCCATCGTCGCTGAGGCTGGTACGTCGTGCCAGTGTGCCGCTAGTACCGTTCTGTCCGTTTCCGGCTGTGGTGCCGTAGAGCTTCGACCAGTCGCCGTTGTTGGTAATGGCATCACAAGCCTCATCGTCGCCGATGGCAAACCATGTGTCGCCCTCTGCACCGTCGATAACGATGGTGAAGACGGGGTCTTCGCTCACATCCTTGTCGCTGTGCGAGAACTTCTGCTCCTTCGAGGCAGCAGAGCCTGCCCAGTCGAGGCGTCCGCCCACGAGGTAGTAGTTCTCTGCAATGTTGACAGGAGTGACGGTGAAGGTGCGCTCCATCATATCGATAACCACCTTGATGCGCTTTGGTCCGGCAGGCATCTTGAACGAGTTGTCGCCACCGAGGTTGTAGCGGTAGTCCAGTGAGCCGCTGGCAGCATCGTTCTGTCCGCCAACGATACCGAAGAGCTTGCTCCAGTCGCCGCCGGCAATGGCATCGCATCCCTCATCATCGCCAATGGCAAACCAGGTGTCGCCAGAGGGTGCTGCGTCGAAGATAATGGTGAAGATGGGGTCTTCGTAGACATCAAGGTCGCTGTGCTGGAACTTCAGCTCCTTAGAAGCTGCCGAGCCTGCCCAGTCGTTAGGTCCACCAACGATGTAGTAGTTCTGTGCGATGACTGGAGCCTCGGGGATGAGGGTGAGCTGCACGCTGCCAGCATCGATATAGGCAGCCTGACCGTTGTAGATGCCGTCAAGATAGACGCGGGCGTCGAAGGTGCGCACGTCGGGGCGGCGACCATAAATGTTGACTATAAGCTCCTGTAGACTCTCTTTTGAGAATGTTCCCTCAGAGGTAGAGATGGCCTGCAGGGTTACAGGCTCTGCGTCGGCAATGTTCTGTGGGGTCAATACCATGCGCATCTTGTCGAAGGTGGTGCCTTCGGGGGCACTTGCCGTGCTTACCGTCACCAGCTTCACTGCCTCGTCGACCTTTGCCAGGTCAACGTTGGTGGCAGCAGCAGTGGCAGAGACACCAGCAATGGTGATGGCTTGCGGCTCGGGGTTGCTGATGGGCTTGGCCCAGTCCTCGAAGTTCTCGTCGCAAGCGGTGAATGCTGCTGCCAGGAGCAGCATTCCACCGAATAATATATGTTTTTTCATACAGTTCATTTGTTTTGATTTGTTTGTAACTATTCAACAACACCCGTATTGCGGTCGAAGTTTACCTTGATGGTCTTGCCAGGTCCGACGCTGACAGAGTACTCCTCGCCTACGTCATCCTTCCAGTTGGCATCACTGTTGTGGTCGGCATCGCGCCATACCAGCTCGCCGTCGCCGCCGAGGATGGTGAACTCGGTCTGCCACCAGTCAACACCAGGCACTACGATGTATGCACGCATCTCGCCGCTGCCGGTGAAGTCGCTGAACGTCCAGTAGCCGTCCTTGCTTGCGGGAGGTGTCATCTCTACACCGCTCCAGCTGCCGTTGTCTACTGCTGCACCAATGGCGCATGCCTTGCCCTCGCTTACGGTGAGCTTGTACTTAACCTTCTTGCCCTCGATAGAGGTAACAAACTTGAGTACGTACCAGCCGGCCTTGTCGAAGACAATGTTGCCGTCGTTGTCGGTAGAGATGGTCAAACCTTCAACCTGGTTGTCGAACTCGTCAATCTTGTCGTAGCCAAACCAGTCGTTAGGTTTGTTGCCCCACTTGAAGCCGTCGGCGTTGTTGTAAATCATGGTGTAGAACTGTCCCTCCTTGGTCCAGATGAGAGGAACGCGTTTCCAGGTGCTCCATGCATCGCCGATAGAACCGCCGCAGACATAGACATCGGTAGGCAGGGTTAGCTCTACGGGAGCCTCCCATGCGTATGCCTTGATGCTGATAGCGTTGGAGAAACATTCGCCTAGAGTTCCGTCT